>NZ_JBHUWW010000046.1:0-55693 GCF_042669755.1 Kitasatospora sp. NPDC057223
GGGCCCCGTCGGTCACGGGGCCCGGGGGCGGCGTCTCACACGTGCGGCAGCCGGGGCAGCGCCGGGCCGGGGGCGGGCAGGGCCGCCGGGCCGGCGAGGGCCGCGCGGTGGCGGCCCGGTGTGCCGAGGGCGAGTTGGGCGGCCTTCGCACGCTTGAGGTACAGGTGGACGGGGGCCTCCCAGGTCATCCCGATGCCGCCGTGCAGCTGGACGGCCTCCTCCGCCGCGCGGACGGCGACCTCCGAGCAGTGCGAGGCCGCGACGGCCACCAGGACGGGAGCGTCCGTACTGCCCGAGGCGAGCGCGTCGGCCGCGGCCCGGGCCGCCGCGCGGGCCCCGGCGATGTCGAGCCAGAGGTCGGCGAGGCGGTGCTTGAGGGCCTGGAACGAGCCGACCACCCGGCCGAACTGCCGCCGCTCCTTGAGGTACGCCACGGTCGACGACAGACACCACTCGGCGAGGCCGACCTGCTCGGAGGCGAGCAGGCCGGCGCCGGTCAGCAGGGTGTGGCGCAGCACGTCCTCGACGCGGTCGGGGCCGGCCAGCAGCCGGCCGGGGGCCGCGTCGAAGGCGAGGTCGGTGAGCGGGCGGGTCAGGTCGAGCGAGCCGCGCCGGGCCGGCGTCGCGGCGGCGGCCTCCACCGCGTAGAGGCCGGGGCCGTCCGGGCCGTCGGCCGGGACGATCAGCAGGTCGGCGGTGAGCGCGTCGGCGACCGAGGTCACCGTGCCGGTCAACCCGCCTGCCGCGGTGGCCCGTACGCCCCGGGGGAAGGGGGCGTCAGGTGCGGTGGAGAGCGGGACGGCCAGCGTGGCGGTCCGCTCCCCGGCGGCGAGGGCGGCGAGCTCCGCCGGTGCGCCGGCCGCCAGCAGCGCGGTGGTGGCGAGCACGGCGCTGCCGAGGAACGGGGTGGGGGCGCAGGCCCGGCCCAGCTCCTCCAGGACGACGGCGCTCTCGCGCAGCGACGCCCCGGCGCCGCCGAGCGGCTCGGGCACCTGGAGCGCGGCGACGCCGACCTCCCGGGCGAGCAGCCGCCACAGGCCGGTGTCGTAGGGCTCGGGGCCCTCGCAGCGGGCGAGGACGGCCTCCGGCGGGCAACGGTCGGCGAGGACGGCGCGCACGGCGGCGCGCAGGTCCTCCTCCACCTCCGAGTACAGCAGGTCGAGTTCGGTCATCGGGCCGACTCCTTCCAGGGCACGTCCTTGTCCGAGCGGGGCTCGGCGGGCAGGCCGAGGACGCGCTCGGCGATGATGTTGCGCAGGATCTCGGAGCTGCCGCCCTCGATCGAGTTGCCCTTGGCACGCAGGTAGCGGTAGCCGGCGTCGCGGCCGGTGAAGTTCACCAGTTCGGGCCTGGTCATCTCCCACTCGCCGTAGCCGAGACCCTCCTCGCCGAGCAACTCGATCTCCAGGCCGGTGAGTTGCTGGGCGAGGCGGGCGAAGGCCAGTTTGGCGGCGGCGCCCTCCGGGCCGGGCTGGCCGAGCGCGAGCTGCTGGCGCAGCCGCTCGCCGGTCAGCCGCAGCACCTCGGCGTCCGTCCAGCCCTGGAGCAGCCGTTGGTGCAGCTCGTGGGTGCGCAGCTCGGGGTGGGCGCGCCAGGTCCCGGCGAGCAGGCCGATCAGGCCGCCCTCGCGCGGGGTGCGCTGGCCGCCGATGGCGACCCGCTCGTTGTTCAGCGTGGTCTGGGCGATCTGCCAGCCCTCGCCGACGGCGCCGAGCCGGTGCGCGTCGGGGATCCGCACGCCGGTGAGGAAGACCTCGTTGAACTCGGCCTCGCCGGTGAGCTGGCGCAGCGGCCGGACGTCCACGCCGGGGTCGCTCATGTCGCAGATGAAGTAGCTGATGCCCTGGTGCTTGGGGACGTCCGGGTCGGTGCGGGCGAGCAGGATGGCCCAGCGGGCGAGGTGGGCGCTGGAGGTCCACACCTTCTGGCCGTCGACCACCCATGCGTCGCCCTCGCGGACGGCCCGGGTGGCGAGCGCGGCGAGGTCGGAGCCGGCGCCGGGCTCGCTGAACAGCTGGCACCAGACCTCCTCGCCCGTCCAGAGCGGGCGCAGGAAGCGGAGCTTCTGCTCGTCGGTGCCGTAGCGCAGGACGGTCGGGGCAGCCATGCCGAGGCCGATGCCGATCCGGCGGGGGTCGTTGTCGGGGGCGCCGGCGGCGGCGAGTGCGGTGTCCACCACGGCCTGCAGGGCGCGCGGGGCGCCGAGGCCGCCGAGGCCGGGCGGGAAGTGCACCCAGGCGAGGCCGGCGTCGAAGCGGGCTCGCAGGAAGTCGAGCGGCGGGGTCCCGGCCGGGTCGTGGGTGGCCAGCAACTCGGCGGTGCGGCTGCGCAGTTCGTCGGCGGTGGTCATCGGCCCGCCTCGCGGTGGCGCTTGAGCTCGCGCCGGGCGAGCGAGCGCTTGTGGACTTCGTCGGGGCCGTCGGCGAGCCGCAGGGTGCGGTTGCCCGCCCAGAGGTGGGCGAGCGGGGTGTCCTGGCTGACGCCGGCCGCGCCGTGCGCCTGGACGGCCTTGTCGAGGATCCACTCGACCGCGAGCGGAGTGGCGATCTTGATGGCCTGGATCTCGGTGTGCGCGCCCCGGTTGCCGACGGTGTCCATCAGCCAGGCGGTCTTCAGCACCAGCAGCCGGGCCTGCTCGATCCGCACCCGGGACTCGGCGATCCAGTCCTGGACCACGCCCTGCTCGGCGAGCGGACGGCCGAAGGCGGCCCGCTCCAGGGTGCGGCGGCACATCAGCTCCAGGGCCCGCTCGGCGATCCCGATCGCCCGCATGCAGTGGTGGATGCGGCCCGGGCCGAGCCGGGCCTGGGCGATGGCGAAGCCGGAGCCCTCCTCGCCGATCAGGTTGCCGGCCGGCACCCGGACGTCCTCGAAGAGGATCTCGGCGTGCCCGCCGTGGTCGGCGTCGTCGTAGCCGAAGACCCGCATGCCGCGCTTCACGGTCACGCCGGGGGTGTCGCGCGGCACCAGGATCATGCTCTGCTGCCGGTGGGTCTCGGCGGCGGGGTCGGTCTTGCCCATCACGATGAAGATCCTGCAGTCGGGGTTCATCGCCCCGGTGATGTACCACTTGCGGCCGTTGACGACGTACTCGTCGCCGTCGCGCTCGATCCGGGTGGCGATGTTGGACGCGTCCGAGGAGGCGACCTCGGGCTCGGTCATCGCGAACGCGGAGCGGATGTCGGCGTTCAGCAGCGGCTCCAGCCACTGCTTGCGCTGGTCGGCGTCGGCGAACTGGGCGAGCAGCTCCATGTTGCCGGTGTCCGGCGCCGCGCAGTTGAGCGCGGCGGGCGCCAACTGCGGGCTGCGGCCGGTGATCTCGGCGAGCGGCGCGTACTGGAGGTTGGTCAGCCCGGCGCCGCCCTCCCCCGGGTGGCCGTGTTCGCCGGTGAGGAACAGGTTCCACAGGCCGCGCCTGCGCGCCTCGGCCCGGAGTTCGGCCACCACCGGCGGGATGTCCCAGTGCTCCCTTGCCGGGTCGGCGAGTTGGGCGTCCAGGACGGCCTCGGCCGGGTACACGTGCTCGTCCATGAAGGCGAGCAGCCGCTCCCGCAGTTCGAGCGTCCGGGCGTCGTACGAGAAGTCCATGTCAGTGCTCCTTGAAGGCCGCGAGGCCGTGGTCGACCAGGATCGCGCCCATCTCGCCGGCGCGCTCGAAGCCCTTGCCCAGGGTCTTGCCCTGCTGGTAGCGGAAGTGGATGCCCTCGGCGACGACGGCCAGCTTGAACGAGGCGAAGGCGACGTACCAGCCGAGCGCCGAGACGTCCCGGCCGCACTGCGCGGCGTAGCGGCCGACGAGTTCGCGGGCGGTCGGGTAGCCGGGGGCGGTGGCGGCGGCCGGGATGATCCCGCCGCCGGCGCCGGCGAGTTCGGTGTACATCACGAGCAGCCCGAGGTCGGTCAGCGGGTCGCCGAGGGTGGACATCTCCCAGTCGAGGACGGCGGTGATCTCGTCCGCCTCGTCCACCAGGACGTTGTCCAGCCGGTAGTCGCCGTGCACCAGGGTGGGCGCCGGGGAGTCGGGCAGCCGCTCGGCGAGCAGTGTGTGCAGCTCGTCGATGCCGGGCAGCTCGCGGCTGCGGGAGGCCGCCAACTGGGTGCTCCAGCGCCGGAGCTGGCGGGCCAGGAAGCCTTCGGGCCGGCCGAAGTCGGCGAGCCCCACCTGCGCGGGGTCGATGGTGTGCAGCCGGGCGAGGGTGTCGGCCAGGTCGAGGCCGAGAGCCCGTACGCGCTGCGGTCCGAGCCGGGTCAGCGCGGCGGCGTCGCGGTGCGCGACGCCGGGTACGTAGGACATCAGGTACCAGGTGGAGCCGATCACCTCGGTGTCCTCGACCAGCAGCAGGGTCTCCGGGACGGGCACCGCAGTGGTGCGCAGGGCGGTCATCACCCGGTACTCGCGGCCCATGTCGTGGGCGGTGGCGAGGACATGGCCGAGCGGGGGGCGGCGCAGCACCCAGTGGGAGGCGCCGTCGGAGAGGACGTACGTCAGGTTGGAGCGGCCGCCCTCGATCAGCTCGGCCCGCAGCGGGCCGCGGACGGTGCCCGGCCGTGCGCGGTCCAGGTGGGCGCGCAGTCGCGCCAGGTCCAGGCCGGGCGGGTCGGCGGAGGTGTCGGGCATCGGCTCGCTCCCAGGCTTCGGTGGTTCGCAGGGCTGTGGTGGTTCGCAGGCTTCGTGGTGCGCGGGTTCGCGGGTTCACGGGACTGTGGTGACTAAGCGCTTGCTTAGCATTCAGCCGAAGGGGGCGCCCTGTCAACGCCCCCACCCCGAAAGGTGCGCCCGGCCGCCGCCCGCCACCAGCCGCGGCCCCGGCACGGGCCCGCTCGGCGGAGCCAGCACAATGAACGCCATGAGGTTGATCTGCACCCTGGCCGGCCTGCTGCTCCTAGTGCTCACCATCGCCGGCATCCTGCGCACCCTGGTGGTGCCGCGCGGCCTGTACTCGACGCTGGTCAACCGGCTGTGGAGCGGCCTGCGGACGCTGCTGCGCCTCGGCGCCGCGCCGTTCGGGACGTACCGTGCGCACGACCGGGCGCAGACCTGGCTGGCGCCGCTCGTGCTGGTCGGCATGCTCGGGGTGTGGCTGGGCGCCATGCTGGTCTCCTACACCCTGCTGATGCACGGCATGTCGGAGCTGGACTGGGCGGTGTCGTTCCGGGAGGCCGGCTCCAGCCTGTTCACCCTGGGCTTCGCCAGCGGCGACCGGCTGCACCTGTCCGCACTGGACTTCCTGGCCGCCGCCAGCGGCCCGCTGGTGATCGCCCTCCAGATCGCCTACCTGCCGACCCTGTACGGCGCGTACAACCGCCGCGAGGTGGAGGTGACGCTGCTCCAGACCCGGGCCGGCGAGCCCGCCTGGGGGCCGGAGCTGCTCGCCCGGCAGTCCCTGGTGGACACCGAGACGGCGCTCCCGCAGCTCTACCGGGACTGGGAGCGGCTGGCCGCCGACATCGGCGAGAGCCACTCCAACTACCCGGTGCTGCTGGCCTTCCGCTCGCCGCAGGCGCACCGCAGCTGGGTGGTGGCCCTGCTCGCGGTACTGGACGCGGCCGCGCTGCACCTGGCCGTCAGCCCGCGCTCGGCGCCGCCGGAGGCCCGGCTGGTGCTCCGGGCCGGGTTCATGGCCCTGCGCGACATCGCGGGTTCGCTGCGCATCGGCTTCGACCCGGATCCGCACCCGGACGGCCCGATCCGGCTCACCTTCACCGAGTTCGACGCGGCGGTGGCGATGGTCGCGGCGGCCGGGTTCCCCCAGGAGCGGACGGCCGAGGAGGCCTGGCCGCACTTCCGGGGCTGGCGGGTCAACTACGAGGCGCTCGGGTACGAGCTGGCGCGCCGCAGCGACGCCGTCCCGGCGCTGTGGACGGGCCCGCGCGACTTCGCCGCCGCGCCCGTCCCGCCGCGCCGCCCGGCCGACCGGAGGCCGGAGCGGCTGCACTGACGGGCGGAGCCCGGCGGCGGGGCGGCCGCGAGGAGCACCGGGGAGCGGTCAGACCGCGACCGGGCCGCCCTCGGCGAGGGAGCGCTCGGCGCCAGCCAGGATCTCCACCACCCGCAGCCCGAAGGACACATCGCACGGGTGCGGCTCACCGGTGCGGGCGGACTCGCGCAGGGCGTCCAGTGCGCGGTGCAGCGCCCGGACGGGGCCCTCGCCGCGCTCGGGCAGGTGCACCACGCCCGCGCTGCCGCGCAGTTCCATCCCGGTGCCGCCCGCCTCGACCGGCGCGGTCAGGCTCAGCGCCAGGGTGCTGGAAGCGCCGCCTTCGTGCCGCAGCACCACGTGGACGGTGTCGCGCGGCCCGCCGACGGCCGTCACCAGATTCGCGTCACCGAGCACGGGCAGCAGCACCGAGAGGGCGTGCGGGCCGACGTCCCAGAGCGCGCCCTTCTCCTCCCGCCAGGGCGAGGCCGCGTACGGGCTGTCGCTGCCGGGGGCGAACACCGAGCCGAGCCAGTCGGAGCGGCCGGTGAACCAGCCGCCGACGGCCGCCTGCTCGGCCAGCCAGGGCGCCTGCTCGCCGCCGAAACGGACGGTGAAGAACACCACCGAGGCGACCTTGTGCCGGGCCGTGGCCTCGACCAAGCGGCGGGCGTCGGGGACGGTCAGCGCGACCGGCTTGTCGAGCAGCAGGTGGCAGCCGGCCTCCGCGGCGCGGACCGCGAGATCCGGCTGGACGGCCGGCGGCAGCGCGATCGACACCGCGTCCACGGCGGCCAGCAGCTCGTCGACGTCCTGGTAGGCGCGCACGCCGTGGGCGTCGGCGAGGGCGGCGGCGGCCTCCGGGCGCCGCCCCCACACTCCGGTGAACTCGATCCCGGGGTGTTCGGCGAGTACCGGAGCGTGCACGCGCTCCGCCCAGGGCCCGGTGCCCAGCAGTCCGATCCGCACTTCTTCTGCTCCTTCGGTGGTTCAGAGCCGACGTCCGGGCGTCTGCCGGACGGCGGCTCTCAGCCCTGTACGCGGGCCAGCGTGAATCCGTCGTAACCCTTCGCCCCGACGGTCTGGACGGAGGTCGCCGAGACCCTGGGCTCGGCGGCGATCAGGTCGTGCAGCCGGCGGGTGCCGAGCACGCTCGGGTCGGTGCTCCGCTCGTCGGCCACGGCCCCGCCCCGCACCACGTTGTCGACGATGATCAGCGAGCCCGGCCGGGTCAGCCGCAGGGCGCTGGCGAAGTAGTCCGGGTTGCCGGTCTTGTCGGCGTCGATGAAGACCAGGTCGAACGGCTCCACCCCGGCCTTCTCCAGCTCGGCGAGCGAGTCGGCGGCGCGGCCCAGCCGGACTTCGGCGACCTTGTCCAGACCCGCCCGCCGGAGGTTCTCCCGGGCCACCTCGGCGTGCGCGGGATCGATCTCCAGCGTGATCAGGGTGCCGTCGGCGGGCAGCGCGCGGGCCAGCCAGATCGCGCTGTACCCGCCGAGCGTGCCGACCTCCAGGATCCGGCGGGCGCCCTGGGTGAGGGCCAGCAGGTGGAGCAGCTTGCCCTGGTTGGCGGCGACCGCGATCTGCGGCAGCCCGGCCGCGTCGGCGGCGGCGAGCGCGCCTTCCAGCACCGGGTCGTGCCCGACCAGCTTGTCGGTGAAGTAGTCGTCCACGGCGTCCCACTGCTGCTGGCTCACAGGGCCCTCCACATGTTGCGTCGTCACCGTCCGGCTGCCTCGCCGATGCTACCCCGGCGCCACTGCCGGGCCGTCAGTCCGCCACGGGGGCCGGTGCGGGCGTCGGCTCGACCGCGGCTGCGGCCTCGGCGTCCGCCTCGGCGCGGGCCTTCGCGGCGCGGCGCTTCAGCAGCCAGGCGGAGAAGGCGCCGCCGAGCGCGGCGAGCACCAGGCCCACCCAGGAGAAGCCCTTCAGCCACTGCTCGACGACCTTGCCCACGTGGTAGACCAGCAGCGTCGTACCGCCGGCCCAGACGATGCCGCCGAGCACGTTGGCGATCAGGAACTTCCAGTACGGCATCCGCAGCGCGCCGGCGAGCGGGCCGGCGAAGATCCGCAGCAGCGCGATGAAGCGGCCGAAGAACACCGCCCACATCCCCCACTTGTGGAACGACCGCTCGGCGCTCTCCAGGTGTTCGGGCCCGAAGTGCCGGGGGAACCTCCGCCCGAGTTTCTCGAACAGCGGCTTGCCGCCCCGACGGCCGATCGAGTAGCCGATCGAGTCCCCGATGATCGCGCCGAGGATCGCGCAGATGGCGATCCACCAGGGGCTGACCACGCCGCGTGAGGCGAGCAGCGCGGCCGAGACGAGGGCGATCTCGCCCGGCAGCGGGATGCCCAGGCTCTCCAGGCCGATGATCAGGGCGACCAGGGCGTAGACCCAACCCGGTGGGACGCTCTCGATCCACGCGTCGATGTGCAAGGCCGGTACCTCCGTGGCAGGACGAGATGTGGTCTCGCCGTATCCGATTGCGGCGGGGCCTGTCCCCCCGAAAGGGCAGCCTAATCGCTCGGTGCCCGGCCGCCGGACCTGAGCCCGGGGCCGAGGACGCCGCCGGGCCGCTTTCCGGTTCCTTGGTGATCTCTTGGCAGTTGCTTGATCGTCCCGGCGGGCCGGGACCGGGACCGGGACCGGGACCGGTGTGGTGATGAAGGCCGTGCGGTGGCGGCCGGCTCAGCGGTGGTGCCGGCGGAAGAACTGCCACATCAGCGTGTTGGCGTCGATCTCGCGGTTGGTGGTGCCGTTGCCCGCGGACTCGTACGGGGAGCCGGGCCAGGTGTGGCCGCCGTCGGCAACGGTGTAGAGGGCGGTCTCGGCGCCCTTCCGGCAGCCGCGGTAGGCGGTCAGGGTGACGTGCGGGGTGACCGGGGTGGTGGTCGCGTCGGGCCGGCATCCGTTGAGTTCGGCCCAGCGGGTGAGCGCGGCCGGCACGGGGTAGCGCCAGGCCGCGGCGCCGCCGCCCTCGTACGGGTTGGTGTGGTCCTGCTGCCCGTGGAAGGCGAGGACGGGCACCGGCTTCGCGGGACGGCAGGAGGCCGGGTCGGGCGTGCGGTCGTCGGCGGGGTCGGGCCGGCCGGCGCGCAGGCCGGCGACCGGGGCGACGGCGGCGAGCCGGCCGGGGATCGCACAGGCGAGGGCCGAGGCCATCCGGCCGCCGCCGGAGTACCCGGTCGCGTAGACGCGGGCCGGGTCGGCGCACAGCGTGCCGGTGAGGGTGTCGATGACCCGGCTCAGGTACGCGACGTCGTCGCGGGTGCCGGCGGGAGTGACCTGCGGGACGTTCCAGATGTAGCCGCTGCCGCTCGGCACGGCGCCCTGGGGCGCGGCCACCATGAAGCCGTTGGCGTCGGCGGTGCGGGTGACGCCGGTGTAGTCGAGCTGCCCCTGGCCGGTGTTCTGGCTGCCGTGCAGCGTCAGGACGAGCGGGAGCCTGCCGCCGCCCGGCGTACGGGGCGGGACGTGCACGCGGACGGCGTACTCGGCGCCGTCGAACGGCACCTGCACCGTCAGGTCGCGCGCCGCCGCCGGGGCGCAGCGGGCGGGTGCGGCGGCGGCGGCGGGCGAGACGGGGAGGGTCGCCGCGGCCAGTGCGGTGGTCGCCAGGGCGGTGGTGGCCAGAGTACTGCGGAGCAGGGAGGGCGTCCGGGCAGGCCGGAGCTCGGCCCACTGATTACTCATGGTGATGTCTCCCGTGGTGGGTCCGGTGGTGGGTCCGGTGGGGTGGGCGCCGCGCCGGGGGCTCGGCGGTGATCGCGCAGGGTCGAGTGTGGACCGGACAAGACAACGATGTCCAGACTTTGGCCGGCACCTGTTCGGAACGAGCCGCCCCCTGGTTTCTGTTAAGTAAAGTTTTAGTTTGCCATGGCGTCGGTGTTATCAAATCGCCTGAAAGACAGACTTGACCGCTCTATGGACATGGCGTTGCTGTGACGTCTACGTTAAGCGTCCATCGGCCCCCGGGCCCCAGCCGCCCGTGCGGCTCTCCCCCTTTGCGATCACTGCACGATCACCGTGCGATCGACCGTCCACAGCACCGAGGAGTGACCAGGTATGCGAAGAGGATGGCTGGCTGTCGCCGCCGCGACGATGACCGTACTCACTGCCTGTAGCAGCAGCAGCGGCGGCAACTCGTCGTCGGCCGAGGCACCGAGCGACCCGGCGAAGGTCTCCGGTGACATCACCGTCCTGACCAACCGGACCGACCTCGTCCAGGACGGCACGCTCAAGAAGTACGCGGCCGAGTTCAACAAGCTCTACCCCGGCGTCAAGGTGAACTTCGAAGGGCTCACCGACTACGAGGGCGAGACCAAGATCCGGATGAACACCGAGAACTACGGTGACGTCCTGCTGATCCCGAACTCGCTCTCCGTCGGCCAGTACCCGACGTTCTTCGCACCGCTCGGCGACACCTCGCTGGCCGAGACCTTCGACTACACCGACCATGCCACCGTCAAGGACAAGGTCTACGGCCTCGCCAACATCGGCGTCGCCAACGGCTTCGTCTACAACAAGACCGTCTGGGCGCAGGCCGGCATCACCGAGTGGCCGGCCACCCCCGAGCAGTTCGTCGAGGACCTCAGGGCCATCAAGGCCAAGACCGGCGCCGTCCCCTACTACACCAACTACAAGGACGGCTGGCCGCTCACCAACTGGACCAACGCCCTGGGCTCGCCGAGCTGCGACCCCGGTGCCCACGACGCGCTCGCCACCACCCCCGAGCCGTGGACGGCCGGCCAGGACCTGCACACCGCCGACAAGCTGCTCTTCGACATCGTCCACGAGAAGCTCGCCGAGCCCGACCCGACCACCAGCAACTGGGAGAACTCCAAGACCCTCATCGGCTCCGGCAAGGTCGGCTCGATGTGGCTCGGCTCCTGGGCGGTCTCCCAGATGCAGGCCGCGGCCAAGGCCGCCGGGCAGGACCCGTCGACGATCGGCTTCATGCCCTTCCCCGTCCAGAGCGGCGGCCGGTTCTGCTCGGTGCTGCGCCCCGACTACCAGTACGCGGTCAACGTGCACTCCCAGCACAAGGAGGCGGCCCGCGCCTGGCTCGACTGGTTCATCACCAAGTCCGGCAGCGCCGCGGCCGAGGCCTCGATCTCCTCGGTCAAGGGCGCCCCGCTGCCCGACAGCCTCAAGCCCTTCCAGGACAGGAACGTCCGCTTCATCCAGGAGAGCCAGAACAAGATCGACGCCGTCAACAAGATCGACAAGGCGTCCGAGATCGGCATCACCTCGCAGGACTACCGCCAGCGCCTGGTGGACGTCGCCCGCGGAGCCGCCGGCGGTGACGCCGACAGCTTCTTCAAGGACCTGAACAAGAAGTGGTCCGAGAGCCAGCGCACCGTCACCGGCTGACCTCCCGCCGAACGGCGCCCCCGGGGCGCGGCGGCCCGCCGACCGCCGCCGCGCCCCGTGCACCCGGCCCCCGTCCCCAGAACCAGCCCGTGCCCGGGGCCGCGCCGTGCGAGCAGCGCCCCGGCCGGGCCCACCCCCTCCGAGAGGTACCACCCATGCCCGGAACCGCCCGCCGCACCACGACGGCCGCCGCCCTCGCGGCCGCCTGCGTCGCCGTCGCCGCCACCACCGCCCCGGCCGGCGCCCGCCCCCCGGCAGCGGCCGCCGACGCCTTCGTCACCCGCGACGGCGCGCACCTCGCCCTCCAGGACGCCCCCTTCCGCTTCGGCGGCACCAACCTCTACTGGCTCGGCCTGGACGAGAACGTCGGCGGCGTCGACTACCCCACCGGCTACCGCATCGACGACGCCCTCAGGACGGCGCGCGCCATGAACGCCACCGTCGTCCGCTCCCACACCCTCGGCACCTCACTCGGCTGTGCCAAGTGCATCCAGCCCGCCCTCGGGCAGTACAACGACGCGGCGTTCGCCAGCATCGACTACGCCGTCGCGCGCTCCCGCGCCCTGGGCCTGCGCCTGGTCGTGCCGCTCACCGACCAGTGGACGTACTACTCCGGCGGCTACACGAACATCACCGGATGGCTCGGCCTCGAACCCAAGGCGTTCTACACCGACGCCCGGGCCGTCGCCGCGTACAAGGACTACATCGCCCACGTCCTGAACCACGTCAACCCCTACACCGGGCTGGCGCTGAAGGACGACCCCACCGTGATGTCCTGGTCGCTCGGCAACGAGCTCAACGACATGACCACCGCCTGGGTCGACGACCTCGGCGCGTACCTCCACCGGCTGGCGCCCCGGCAGCTGGTCGCGGCCGGCCGCCAGCAGGGCGTCGACGCCGCCACCCTCGCCTCCGCCCAGGTCGACATCGTCGACGTGCACTACTACCCGAGCAGCGCCGCCACCGAAGCCGCCGACGCCAAGGCCATCACCGCCAAGGGCAAGGTGTACCTGGCCGGCGAACACGGCACCACCACCGTCACCGCCGCCGACGCGCTCGCGCTCGCGGACGACCCGAACGTCACCGGTGCGCTCTCCTGGTCGCTGTTCGGCCACGCCGACGACCACGGCTACGTCCAGCACGACGACGGCTTCACGCTCCACTACCCGGGCGACACCGCCGCGATGCACGCCACCGTCCTCGCCGAGTCCGCCTTCGCGCTGACCGTCGCCGGCGACCGGCCGCGCCCCGCCGTCGCCGCCGTGCCGCCCCTGGTCACCGCGGTCACCAAGAGCGCCGGGATCAACCAGGTGGCCTGGCGCGGCACCGCCGGCGCCGACGGCTACCGCATCGAACGCTCCACCGCGGGCGCCGACGGGCCCTACACCACCGTCGCCACCGGGCTCTCCGACAACGACGCGCCCTACCTGGACCCCGCCACCCCGGCCGCCCCGGCCTGGTACCGCGCCGTCGCCCTCGACCGGGCCGGCCGCCCGCTCGCCACCTCCGCAGCGCTCGCCACCGCCCCCGGCCAGGACGCGGCGGCCGACCCCCTGCAGAGCTTCGCCCTCACCTCCTCGCACAGCGACACCCTCACCATCACCCAGGACGGCGACGGCGTCCGCGTCGCCCCGGCCCCCCGGAAGGCCGGGCAGATCACCTGGAGCCGGCCGGGCCTCACCGGCTTCCAGGCCGACTTCGCCACCCTCGACCGCTCCGCCCTGCCCACCGTCCAGACCTCCGCCGACGGCACCACGTGGGTCACCGCCGCCCCCGCCCTGCAACGCCGCGGCGCCCACACCCTGCTGACCCTCGGCAACCTGCCGGCCACCGGCCACGTCCGGCTCGACTGGAAGGCCGGCGCCCACCCCGCGCCCCTCACCGGCGCCACCTGGACGGCCGCCGCCTCCCCGGTCACCGGTAAGCCCGGTGCCTTCGAGCAGACCCCCGCCGGCGGGGCCGGCGGCGTCGACACCCGCACCCCCTTCACCTGGACGGCCTCCCCCGGCGCCGCCTACTACACCCTCACCGTCTCCAGGAACGCCGACCTCTCCGACCCCGCCGTCCAGGCCACGAGCCTCCGCGGCACCAGCTACACCCCGGCCGCCAACCTCCAGCCCAACACCACCTACCACTACACCGTCACCGCCGTGAACTCCGCCGGCTCCACCCCCGCCGGCAACGCGCCCGCCACCTTCACCACCGGCGACCTCACCGTCGACGACTTCGAGGGCTACCCCTCCGACAGTGCCCTCGCCACCGCCTACCCCCGCAACTCCGGCGGCGGAGCCGTCACCACCACCCTCGACACCGCCCACGCCGACGGCACCGGCCACAGCCTGCGCGCCGCCTACGACCACGGCGCCCCCGGCTACGCCGGCATCATCCGCACCCTCCCCGCCCCGCAGGACTGGGGCGGCGCCACCGGGCTGCGCCTGTGGGCCCGCTCCGACGGCAGCGCCGACCAGGCCCTGACCGTCCAGTTCGTCGCAGGCGGCACGTACTGGGAGACCACCGTCCCGCTCACCGACACCGACGGCAGCAACCTCACCATCCCGCTGAACACCTTCAAGAACCCGTCCTGGGCCACCCCCGGCACCCTCGACCCCGGCAAGGTCACCCAGCTCTCCTTCTACTTCAACGGCCAGGCCGCCACCGGCACCGCCTGGATCGACAGCGTCACCGCCACCCGCTGACACCGCCGCGCCGGCCGCGCCGTCCCGCCCCGGACGGCGCGGCCGGCCTCCGGGCGGGCCCCACGAGGCGGGTATGCTCGCGGTGCGCCCGTCCGGAGGAGGCTCATGCCGCGGCAGCCCACCATGGCCGACATCGCCCGGCAGGCCGGGGTCTCCCGGGTGACCGTCTCCTACGCGCTGAACGGCCGCCCCGGCGTCTCCGAGCAGATGCGCGACCGGATCATCGGCATCGCGCGCGACCTCGGTTTCAACCCGAACAGCTCCGCCCGGGCCCTGCACGGCACGGTCTCCCGCCCGGTCGGCATGACGCTGCGCAGGCCCGCCTCCGACGCGCACACCGTCGAGGTGTTCCGCCGCGAACTGATCAGCGGCATCCAGACCGAGCTGAGTGCCCGTGACCTCGGCCTGGCCCTCCAGTACGTGGGCGACGCGGCCGAGGAGACCGCCGTCTACCGGCGCTGGCACGGTGAACGGCGGGTCGGCGGCGTCCTGGTGTGCGACCTGGAGTCCGACGACCCGCGGATCGGGCCGCTCGCCGCGCTCGGACTGCCCGCCGTCGTGGTGGGCGGGCCCGTCCCCGGGGGCGCGCTCACCGGCATCTGGAACGACGACGAGGCCGCGGTCGACTCCGCCGTCCGGCACCTGGCCGGCCTGGGCCACCGAGGCATCACCCGGGTCAGCGGCCCGGCGGGGATGCTGCACACCGCCGTCCGGGACGCCGCGTTCACGGCAGCGTGCCGACGGGCGGGCGCGGCGGCGGCGATCGTCTGCGCCGACTACACCGCGCACACCGGCGGTCTGGTGACCCGGCGGATCCTGAGCTCGCCGAACCGGCCCACGGCCATCGTCTACGACAACGACGTGATGGCGGTCGCCGGCCTCGCCGTCGCCCGGGAGATGGGCCTGCGGGTGCCGGACGACCTGTCCCTCGTCGCCTTCGACGACTCGCCGCTCTGCCGGGCCGTACGACCCGCGCTGACCGTGCTCGGCCGCGATCTCGTCGCGTACGGGGCGCACGCCGTACGGCTGCTCTTCGACGTGATCGGGGGGCGGCCGCCGGCCGCCGTGCTGGACCACACCGCGACCCTGATCGCCCGGGACAGCAGCGGCCCGGCCCCGCAGACGGCCTGACGCTCCGGCATGTGACGATCAGTCGGAATCAGTTTTCCCGAGGGGCCCTGGGGGCCGCGGTGCTGGCGCGTGGTGTCAGGTGGGCCGCCTCGACCGCCACACCGACCGCCTCCCGGCCGTCGAGCGACGCCAGCAGCAGCCGCGCCGCCTGCCGGCCGTACGCCCCGATGTCCCTGGTCAGCGCGGTGAGCGCCGGGTGGACGATCCGGCAGACCGGTGAGTCGTCCCAGGCGACGATCGAGAGGTCCCCGGGCACCGACAGCCCCATCTCCTGCGCGACGGTCAGGCCGGCGACCGCCATGATGTCGTTGTCGTAGACCAGCGCGGTGGGCGGGTCGGCCGCGCCGAGGAGCAGGCGGGTGGCGCGGGCGCCGTCCGGGCCGGTGTAGTCGGTGAACACGCAAGGGGCGGCCGCCAGTCCGAGCCTGCGGGCGAGGCGGGCGAACGCCTCGCTGCGGATCGCGGTGTGCGCGAGTTCCGGGATGCCCGCCACCCGGCCGATGCGGCGATGGCCCAGGGCCGCCAGGTACTCCACCGCCTCCTGGAGGGAGACGGCGTCGTCCGACCAGACGCTGGGGACCCGGCCGCCGGCCGGCGGCGGCCCGATCACCACTGCGGGAAAGCCGAGTTCCCGCAGCACGGGCAGGCGCGGGTCGTCCTCGAGGACGTCGCAGACCAGCACACCGTCCACGGCGTGGTCGTGGCCCCACCGCCGGTACACCGCCGTCTCCTGCTCGCGGTCGGCGACCATGTGCAGCAGCAGGGCGTAGGAGCGGTGCGACAGTTCGGCCTCCAGGCCGCTGATCAGCTCCATGAAGAACGGTTCGACGCCGAGCGTCCTGGCGGGCCGGTACAGCGTCAGGCCGACCGCCTTCGCCGGGGCCCCGGCCAGCGCCCGGGCCGCCCGGTCGGCGTGGAAACCCAGCGCCTCGGCCGTCGCCAGGATGCGCTGCCGGGTCGAATCGGACACCCCCGGCCGCCCGTTGAGGGCGTAGGACACGGCCCCCTTCGACACGCCTGCCGCGCGCGCCACGTCGCTGATGGTCGGGCGTGTCACCCGGGCTCTCCCTCCGCCGCAGGGCCGATCCGCCGCCCGGCCGGTGCGCGACTTTCTCGGTTAACCGGATGATACCCACCGGCTCCCGTCACGACCAGCCGCCCGTCGCACCAGGATCGTCGTACAGGCCGGCTCCCGGCTCGGGACACCCGTCCTCTTGCTCCCAAGGGAAGCTCTGTTGACCTGCGAACAGCCGAAGTTGAGCTCGTCCGGGTGCAGCGCCCGCTATTGACGGCGCTTCCAGCCGGCCGTATGTTCATCCCGCTTACTCGGTTCAGTTCAGGTGCCCGCTCGGCAGTGACACGAGCATCGGACGGGCTGCGCGGCAGCAGCCGGCACCCCCACCCCACCTGAGGCCCGGCCACCCCACCCCGGGCATTCCCCCACCCCTCCACCAGGGAGCCGTCCACCATGCGTCAAGCCCTCAACCGGCTGTCCGCCCGCGGCGCCGCGCTCGCCGCGGCCCTCGCCGCACTGCTCATGACCGCCCTCCCGGTACCGGACGCCCAGGCCTTCCCGGCCACCGCCAAGGCCGACGTCCTGACCTACCTCCAGTCCGTCACCGGCAACCACGTCGTCTCCGGCCAGCACAACAAGGAGCCTGCCTCCGCCCCCGCCCAGTACACCCAGCAGGTCAAGGACATCACCGGCCAGTACCCCGGCCTGTGGGGCGGCGACCTCATGTTCAACGCCTCCGACGTCGCCAACCGGCAGAACGTCGTCAACCAGGCCAAGGCGCAGTGGGCAGCCGGCTCGCTGGTCGCGCTGACCTGGCACGTCTGCCCGCCCACCCAGGGCAGCGGCTGCAACTTCGACGGCGGCGTCAAGTCCAGCATCACCAATGACCAGTTCACGCAGATCGTCACCGAGGGCACGGCCCTCAACACCGCCTGGAAGAAGCGCCTCGACGAGGCCGTCCCCTACCTCCAGCAGCTGAAGGACGCCGGCGTGCCGCTCCTCTTCCGTCCGCTGCACGAGATGAACGAGACCTGGAACTGGTGGGGCAACCGCCCCGGCGCGGGCGGCGGCGCCAAGCTGTACCAGATCACCCACGACTACCTCGCCAACACCAAGGGGCTCAGCAACCTCATCTGGGTCTGGAACGTGCAGGACAACCCGGCCGGCGGCTGGGCGAACTACTACCCCGGCAACGCCTACGTCGACGTCGTCTCCCTCGACGCCTGGTACAAGAACTACCCGAGCACCGCGGACTACCAGCAGTTGCTCGCCATCGCCGGCAGCAAGCCGATCGCGATCGCCGAACTCGGCAAGATCCCCACGGCGGCACTGCTGGACAGCCAGCCGAAGTGGGCCTACTTCATGCTGTGGTCCGAGCAGTTGACCGGGAACAACACCAACGCCGAGATCCAGACCGGCTACTTCCTGCCGCGCGTGTACAACCAGGGCGAGATCACCCTGCCCACCGGCGGCACCGGCGGTACCGGCGGCAGCGGGGCCATCACCGGCCTCGCCGGCAAGTGCGTCGACGCCCGGGCCGCGGGCACCGCCAACGGCACCGCCGTCCAGCTGTACACCTGCGCGGCGGGCACCGCCCAGACCTGGACGGCCGGCGGTGACGGCACCATCCGCAACCCCAACTCCGGCCGCTGCCTGGACATCACGGCCGCCGGCACCGCCAACGGCACCAAGGTCCAGCTCTACGACTGCAACGGCACCGCCGCGCAGCAGTGGCAGGCCCAGGCGTCCGGCCAGCTGAAGAACCCGCAGTCCGGCCGCTGCCTGGACGTCCCCGGCGGCAGCACCGCGGACGGCACCCAGCTGCAGATCTGGGACTGCAACACCAACGCCTGGCAGAAGTGGACCCTGCCGAGCTGACCCGCCCGGCCTGACCACGCTCGACCTGACCACGCCGATCTGAACCAGCTGACCTGGACCGGCCCCGGCCGGCGGCCCCGCCCGGGGCCGCCGGCCACCCGTGCTGCTACCCGGCCTCGGCGATGCGGTCGAGCAGTTCGGCGAGCAGGCCGCGTTCGCCTGCGGTCAGCACCGTGGTCTGCGGGAGCAGGGCGTGCAGGGCGAGTGCCGCGCCGGCCGGGCCCGGCGCGTCCGTGGCGGGGGCGTCGGTCGTGATCGCGGCGATCACGGCTTCCCTCGCCAGGTGGGAGACGGTGACGTCCCGGGATTCCTCGGGGGTCGCGATCAGGGCGAGGGTGGCGCCGCCGCCGACGGCGTGCACCAGCCGGGTGGCGCGTTCCTCGTCGATCCGCAGCCGGCCGGCCTCGGCGATCCGGTGGATGTGGGCGCCGAGGATCTCCAGTGCGGCCTCAGCGGCGGGCGGCAGGGCACCGGGGCGGGGCTCGGCGTACATGAGGGTGTAGAGGGCCGGGCTGGCGAGACCGAACTCCAGGTTCAGGGTCCAGCCGATGCGCAGGTCCTCGACCGGGTCACCGGTGGGCTCCAGGCCGGCCTTCGTACCCAGGTGCGTCGCGAAGCCGTGCTCGGCGACCGCGTCGAGCAGGCCCTGCTTGTCGCCGAAGAGCCGGTAGATGGCCGGTGCCTGGACGCCGGCCGCCGCGCTGACCGCCCGGGTGGACACCGCTTCGCGTCCGCCGTCCACGAGCAGCCGGGTGGCGGCGGCGATGATCCGTTCACGGTTGCTCTCCGTCGGGGCGGAGCGGTCGGTCTCCATGTTCTCAACGATAACGGATCACTGTTAGCGGTTTGCGAAATCATCGCTACCATGTAAGCGTTATCAGTGGAAACGGGCCCTGTCGAAAGCCGGCAGCCAGGCCGGGCGCTCCGCCCGAATCCCCCTCCAGGAGGCTCCCGTGATCGTCATCACCGCCCCGACCGGCCAGATCGGCCGCCAGGTCGTCGACACGCTGCTCGCCGGCGGCCAACCGGTCCGGGTGATCGCCCGCGACGCCGCCCGGCTGGATCCGCGGACCCGTGAGCGGGTCGAGGTCGTCCAGGGCTCGCACAGCGACCCGGGGGTTCTCGCCGAGGCCTTCGAAGGCGCCGACGCCGTCCTGTGGCTGGTGCCGCCGGACCCGCGCGCCGGCGACATCCAGGACCACTACCTCGGTTTCACCCGCCCGGCCTGCGACGCCTTCAGGGCGCAGGGCGTCGAACGCGTCGTCGGCGTCACCAGTCTGGGCCGCGGCCACGCCGGACACGCCGGGCTGCTGTCGCCCGCGTTCGCGATGGACGACATGATCGAGAGCACCGGGGTGGACTACCGGGCCCTGGCCATGCCGTTCTTCATGGAGAACCTCCTCAACCAGGCCGGGGCGATCAGCAACGAAGGAACGTTCCACCTGGCGAACTCGGCGGACCGCCCGCTGGCGACCGTCGCCACCCGTGACATCGCCGCGGCCGCCGCGGCCCTGCTCGCCGACGACTCCTGGAGCGGGCGGAGCAGCGTCCCGGTGATCGGCGACACACTGTCCCCCGTCGACATGGCACTGGTCCTCTCGGAGGTACTGGAGCGCCCGGTCCGCTTCCAGCAGGCCGACGGACAGGCCTACCGGGCGACGATGACGCAGTACGGCATGAGCGCCGCCTGGGCACAGGGCCTGGTCGACATGGCCGCCGCCCAGAACGACGGCATCTACGACGCAGAGCAGAAGGCACTGGCCGCCCCCGCTCCCACCGGGTTCCGCCAGTGGTGCCAGGAGGTGTTCCGGCCCGTCGTCCAGCCCTAGAAGCGTCCCACCGCGATGAAGAGCGCGACCAGGGCGAGCAGACCGGCGGCGATCCAGAGTGCGGGGTTCATGACCCCTCCTTCGGTGCGGTTGTCGTGCTGGAGTGCCGGCCTCTCGGGCGGTCGCGGCGCTCTCGGTCGGACGGACTCGAACGAGCGGTCATGGTGCGCTCCCTGCATCTCGTCGACGGTCGAAGTCGAACAGGAGATGCCGGTCGCCGGCGGTACGTGACAGTCCGGCGATGTGACCTGTGTCACCACTCAGCGCGGGGCTCGGTCCCGGGCCGTACGGCGTCGCGCACTCGTCGATCTCAGCGGGAGCGGGCGGAACGCCCTGCGGCGGGAGCAGCTGCTCGGTGGCCAGGGGCTGCCCGGGGCGGGCAGGGACCGTCGAATAATGCCTCGACATGGACACGCTGATCGTGGACGCTTCGCGCGATGACAAGATTCGACGACACACCGCCCGCGTGGGACGAGCGCACCCAGCTCACCACGTTCCTCGACTACACACGTGATACCGCCCGCGCCAAGTGCGACGGCGTATCGGAGGAGGACGCTCGCAGGGCGCTCCTGCCGGGCTCGCCGCTGATGACCATGAGCGGCGTGATCAACCACCTCCGCTGGGTCGAGTACTACTGGTTCCAGGTCGTCTTCCTCGGCGAGGAGGACGAGGGTCCGTGGACCGAGGAGGATCCCGACCGCGAGATGCGGATCGCCGTAGACTTCCCCCTCACACAGCTGCTCGACGAATACGCCGGACAGAGCGCCCGCCACCGCGAACTGGTCCGTGCGAACGGCCTGGACGATCAGGCCAAGCGAGCCCGCGGCAGCGGCCTTCACGTCGACCTGCGCTGGATCCTCCTGCACCTCACCGAGGAGACGGCCCGCCACAACGGCCATCTGGACATCCTGCGCGAGATGCTCGACGGCACGACCGGCGCCTAGCCCCGCCTCTTCCTGACGGTCCGCCGGTTTCTCCGGCGGGCCGTTTCGGCCCGCCGGGGGCATGGTGGCCCTGCCGACGGCGCCGTCACGACCGCTCGGGCCTGTCGGTGAAGTCCAGGACGGTGACCGAGGGCCGACGGGTGGAGAGCGGCGGGACGGTCAGGGCGAACGGCAGCAGGGCGCCCAGCAGCCCTCGCCCGCCGACCGGGCGGACGTCCCGGACTCCGGTCACCGCCGCGCTCGCGGTGCGGAGCTTGGCCCGCTCGCCCGCGTCCATCGACCAGGGCATCGGGGGCGCCTGGTAGCCGGCCGTACGCATCCGGCCGGTCAGGGTGAGCCTGCTGAACCAGTGCGGCACCGCGTCCATCACCAACGAGCCGCCCGGGAACCGCTCGGCGCAGCCCGCGATCAGGGACCGCACCTGGGTCGGGCGCAGGTACATCAGCAGTCCCTGCGCGGTGACGAGGACGCCGTGGCTGCGGTCCACCTCGTCGGCCCAGCCGAACTCGGTGGCGTCGGCGGCCAGGTAGCGCTGGCGCGGTCCGGGCGGCAGCAGCCGCTCGCGCAGCGCCACCGACTCGGGGAGGTCCACGGTGAGCCACTGCGCCCGCCCGTTGTCGACCCGCCAGTACTGGGTCTCCAGCCCCTCCCCCAGGCAGACCACCGTGCCGCGCGGCTCCCGGGCCAGGAAGTCGGCCACCTCGCGGTCGAAACACGCCACCCGCAGCGCCTGCAACTGGGCCTGGGCGCCGCTGGTGCCGAACCGCTCCGTGAACGGGTAGTCGATCCGGTCCACCAGCTCGACCGCCTTGGGATCGCGCAGCACCGCGTCCGGCCGGCGGGCCTCGGCGGCACGCTGCCAGAGCGTCCACAGCGCCGTCTCCGGGACGCCCTCCAGGTCAGTGCCCTCGGCGGTGGCTGCACGGTCGGACACGGCCGGACTCTCGGCGGTCATGATGGCGCTCCTCGGGACGTGGTGGCCGGACCTGCCGATTCTGGCACCGCCGGCGCGGCGCGCCCGGACCGCCCGGCCCCGGCGCGCCGCCCCTCGTGGCCCGCCGGTGCAGCGGTGGTCAGCCGACGCTGAAGGCGCCGTCCGGCGGCGGCGGCGAGGGCTGTGCGTCGGCGTCCGTGACCGCCACGGCGCCGCGGACCAGCTCCGCCAGGTCGTCCTCGTCGCAGAGCCGCGCCGGGAAGGGGTCGGCGGCAAGCTGCCTGCTGAGTTCCCGGACGGGCAGCGGCCGGGCCGAGCCGATCAGCAGGATGTTGCCGTAGCGCCGGCCGCGCAGCACCGAGGGCTCGGCGACCAGGCAGGTGTACGGGAACACCGCCCGCAGGGTCGCCGCCTGGGCCCGGCCGAAGGCGAGCGGCGGGCCGTCGGCAAGGTTCGCCGCGTAGCAGCCGCCGGGCCGCAGTGCGGTGGACGCGAGCCGGAGGAACTCGACCGAGGTCAGGTGCGCGGGCGTCCGCGAGCCGTGGAAGACGTCCGCGATGACCAGGTCGGCGGAGCCGGGCGGCGCGGCGGCGAGCGCCTCGCGGGCGTCCGCCACGGTGGCGGTGATGTCGACGCCGGGGCCCTGCCAGGGCAGTTGCTCCGCCACCAGCGCGAGCAGCGGCCCGTCGATCTCGGCGACCCGCTGCCGGGAGCCGGGGCGGGTCGCGGCGAGGTAGCGCGGCACGGTGAGGGCGCCGCCGCCCAGGTGTAGGGCGTCCAGCGGCTGTCCGGCGGGGGCGAGTGCGTCCAGCAGGTGGCCGATCCGCCGGGTGTACTCGAACTCCAGGTGGGTCGGGTCGGCGAGGTCGACGTACGACTGCGGGGTGCCGTCGAGGGTGAGCAGCCAGCCGCCGTCCTGGTCGAGGTCCGGCATCAGCTTGGCGGTGCCGAGGGCGACCTGCCGCTGTACGGGCAGCGGCTCGGGGTCGCTCAGGTCGCTCAGGTCACCGGGGGCACCGGGGTCGCCGATGCCGCCGGGGTCGCTCGGGCCGGCGGGGCCGCGGTGGTCGCTCGGGCCGCTCAAGACGGCACCGGGAGGTGCTGGCCCGGGGCTGCAGGGTTTCTCGGCATGTCGGCAGCATAGGGCGCGCCGCCCGGGCCGGGCGCAGCGCACCCGGTGGGCTACCGGCCGGTATCGTCGGTGCTCCGGACAGTCGGCGAGAAGATCGGGTGGGGCGGCAGACGTGGAGTTCCGAGAAGACATCCTGGGCACCCCGTACGAGGCGGCCGAGCTGGTGCTGGCCCCCGACGAGGAGGGCCCGGTCAGCGCGACGCTGGTCAGGCGGCTCGTCCCCCGGTCGCGGCAGGCGGTGCTGTACCTCCACGGCTACACCGACTACTTCTTCCAGACCCACCTCGCGGACCACTTCGTCGCGGCCGGCTTCTCCTTCTACGCACTGGACCTGCGCAAGTACGGGCGCTCGCTGCGGCCGCACCAGTCGCCGAACTTCATCCGCGACCTGGCGGCGTACGACGAGGAGCTGGACGAGGCGGTCCGGATCATCCGCGAGCTGGACGGCCACACCCGGCTGCTGGTCGACGGGCACTCCACCGGCGGCCTGGTCGCCGCCCTGTGGGCCTCCCGGCGCGCGGGGCGCGGCCTGCTGGACGGGCTCTTCCTGAACAGCCCGTTCCTCTCGATGCCCACCGCCGCCGCCGTCCGCGCCCTGGCCGGCCCCGCCGTCGGCGCGCTCGGCCGGGTGGCGGCCACCCGCCGGTTGCCGGCCCCGCTCAATCCGCACTACGCGCACAGCCTGCACCGCGACCACCGGGGCCAGTGGGACTTCGACCTCACCCTCAAGCCGGCCGAGGGGTTCCCGCTGTACGCGGGCTGGCTGGCCGCCATCCAGCGCGGCCAGCAGCAGGTGCGACGCGGGCTGCGGATCGACTGCCCCGTCCTGCTGATGGCCTCCACCGCCTCCACCGTCACCAAGAAGTGGGACCCGGCACTGCTGCACACCGACGCCGTGCTCCGCGCCGACGACATCGCCGCGCTGGCCCCGCGTCTCGGCCGCCACGTCACCACCGTCCGGATCGACGGCGGCATGCACGACCTCGTCCTGTCCGGTGAGGCCGCCCGGGCGCAGGTCTTCGCCGAACTGGACCGCTGGACCGGCGCGTACTTCCCGGCCCCGCCCGCGTGAACGCGACCCCCGCACTCCCCGGCCGCCCGCGCCCGCCCCGCCGTACCCCGGCGCGCGGCGGGGCGCGGGCGGGCTGGTAGAACAGCGGGGAACAGCAGCGCGTCGGCGGGGAACCGTGAGCATGGCCGGACACGTCGACTGTTCAGCGGGGACGGGTGGCCCACCACCGTTCCGGCCCGCCGCGAGGGGGGACGGGACCGGGCACTGCCACGGCCCGGTATCCGGCCCGCGGGAGCGCGGGCCACCACAGACGACGCGCTCGCGGCCGCGACGGCAGCCCCGTGGCGGCCGCGAGTCCTGCCGCGGCCCGCGCCGCGAAGCAAGGAGCACGATGAACCGGGCGCTCGCCGCCACCTGGAACCCGCTGGACTGGCCGCTCACGCACGGGCCCGTCCCGTACGCCGTGCTGGCGGCCGGGGGGACGGCCCTGGCCGTGCTGGCGCTCGCCCGGGGCCGGCGCTGGTCGACCCGGCTGCTGCCCTGCGCGGTGCTGCTCGCCGCCGCCCTCACCGTGCTGGTCCAGGTGGCCGTCGAGGACTGGTGGCAGCCGTTCCCCGAGGGCCTGCCGCACCGGGTGACGTTCTGGATCGGGACCGCACTGCTCGGCCTCTGCCTGGCCGGGTTCCGGATGCCCCGCCGGGCGTGGCGCGGCCGGGCACTGCTGGCGCTCGCCGCGAGCGTGGTGGTGCTGACGGCGTCCTCGCAGGTCAACCGGCAGTTCGACCAGTACCCGACGCCCCGCCTGCTGCTCGCGCCGTGGCTCAGTCAGCCGAAGTCGCTGAGCATCGCCGCCGCCGCCAGCACCGTCGCCGCGCCGCCCGGCAAGCCGCTCTCCGACGTCTGGCAGCCGCCGGCCGACCTCCCCACGAAGGGCACCCTCTCCACCGTCTCGATACCCGGGCCGCGCTCCGGGTTCAAGACCCGCAACGGCTTCGTCTACCTGCCGCCCGCCTACCAGGCCAGCCCGCGGCCGCTGCTGCCCGTGCTCGTCCTGCTGCCCGGCCAGCCCGGGGCGCCCGAGGACTGGGTGAACACCGGCGGCCTCCAGGACATGATGGACGGCTTCGCGGCCGCGCACCGGGGCCTGGCCCCGGTCGTGGTCGTCGCCGACCCGACCGGCACCCCCTGGACGAACCAGCTCTGCATGGACTCCCGGCTCGCCAAGGCCCAGACCTACCTGGCCGAGGACGTCCCCGCCTGGATCCACGCCACCCTCCAGACCGCCACCGGCCGGCAGGCCTGGGCCATCGCGGGCCTGTCCTTCGGCGGCACCTGCTCCCTGCAGCTCGCGCTCAACGCCCCCGGGGTCTACGGCTCGTTCATCGACATCTCCGGCCAGGAGGAGCCGACCCTCGGCAGCCACGAGAAGAGCGTCAAGGAGGCGTTCGGCGGGGACGAGGCGGCCTTCGACGCCGTGGACCCGCTGCACCTGCTGGCCCGCAGGAGCTTCCCCGACACCGCCGGCATCTTCGTGGCCGGGGCCAGTGACGGGGACTACCGCCCGCAGCAGGAGAAGATGTACGCCGCCGCGGGCCGGGCCGGGCTCACCGTCGACTTCCAGCTCAAGCCCGGCTGGCACGACTGGAACGTGTTCCGGGCCGGCATCAGCGACAACCTGCCCTGGCTCGCCAAGCGCACGGGGCTGCACGGATGACCGCGCCCGTGACCGCGCCCGTGACCGCACCGGTGGCCGCACCGTCCGCGAGCAGCGCCGCTGCCCCGGCCCCCGGGCCGACCCCGGGGCCGCCCGGCGGGCGCTGGGCACGGCACGCCCGCCGGCTGCGCTCCGCGCCGCTCACGCTGAGCCTGCTGGCCGCCCTGTGGACGGTCGGCGCGGCCACCGGAAGCCTGCGCACCGGCCCGCCGCCGCGGCTGCTCGACCAGGTCGGCGTCGGCCTGTCCACGATCGACGCGGCGCGCTGGTGGACCCCGCTCTCCTCACTCCTCTGGTGCTCCGGCATCGGGGCCTACCTGCTCACCAGCGTGCTGCTGCTCGTGGTGGGACCGGCCGCCGAGCGGCGGCTCGGGCGGCGCCGGAGCGTGCTCGTCCTGCTGGGCGGGCAGGTGCTCGCGACCCTGTTCGGCGCCGCGCTGGTGCGGCTGGGCATCGCCGCCGGCGAGGGCTGGACCCACACCATCCGGGACCAGGTCGCGGTCGGTCCCGGAGTCGGCCTGTTCGCCCTCGCCGCGGTGCTCAGCCACCGGCTGACCGCCCTGTGGCGCCGGCGCCTGCGGCTGCTGGTGGTGCTCGTCCCGCTGGTGTCCACGCTGTACATCGGCCACCTGGAGGGCGTGCAGTGCTTCGCCGCCGCCCTGGTCGGCCTGGCCGGCGGGGCACTGCTGCACCGCCGCCGGCCCCGGCCGCGCTACCGCCCCTCGCACCAGGAGGCCCGGGTGCTGGTCGCGCTCTGCCTGGTCGCCGCGGCCGTCGGGCCACTGGTCGCCGCGCTCTACGACGACGCGATCGGCCCGTTCAACAGCCTCTCCGAGCTGTACCTCTCCCGCTCGTACTCGCCCGACGAGGTCGCCGACCTCTGCTCGTACTCGGCCCACGAGTGCGCCCGGGCGCACGCCGTGCAGAACTTCTTCGACTCGCCCGGCCGGCTGATGGCCGCCGCCGTCCCGGCCCTGCTGCTCGTCCTCGCCGAGGGGCTGCGCCGCGGACTGCGGGCGGCCTGGCGGATCACCGTGGTCACCGAGCTGATCTGGATCGCCCTGCTGGCCTGGCTGCTCGCCGACGACCTCTCCTGGCTGCAGGATCCGGCGGGGATCCGCTACGTGGTCGAGTTCTTCGTCGAGGCGCTGCTGCTGCCGGTGCTGACCACGGCGCTCCTGCTGCGCACCGGCCACCGCTTCCGGCTGCGGATGTCCCCGCGCGTGGTGCGCCGGCTCGGCGCGGTCGTCGGCGGCACGCTGCTGGTGACGGCGGGCGTGTACGTGGGCGCCGGAACCCTGGTGCGCACCCAGTTCGAGCCGGACACCTCCCCCGGCCGGCTGGTGGCGGGTCTGGCGGCGGCCTACCTCCCGCCGGCCTACGGCGAACTGCTCTCGGACTACCCGATCGCGGTCGGCGGCGTGGCGCGGGCCCTGGTCACCTACTGCGGACTGGTGTTCTGGGTCGTCGCACTGTCCGCGCTGCTGGTGGCCCTGCGCCGGTCGGCGGTGCAGGCGGACGCCGAGGACGCGGCGCGGGCCCGGGCCCTGCTCACCAGGTACGGGGGCGGCACGCTCTCCTTCATCAGCACCTGGGACGGCAACCACTACTGGTTCGACGAGGAGGGCCGGGCGGCGGTGCCGTACCGGGTGCTGTCGACCGTGGCGCTCACCACCGGCGACCCGTTCGGCGAGCCGCAGGCACGGCGGCGTGCGGTGGCCGGTTTCGCCCGGTACTGCGACGCGCGCGGCTGGACGCCCTGCTTCTACAGCGTCACCCCGGACGTCCGGGAGGTCGCCCGGGACCTCGGCTGGCGCTCGCTCCAGGTCGCCGAGGACACCGTGGTGGCGCTGCCCGGACTGGCCTTCACAGGCAAGAAGTGGCAGGACGTCAGGACCTCGCTGAACAAGGCCGCCAAGCAGGGCATCACCGCCGAGTGGTGGAGCTACCGGGACGCCCCGGCCGCGCTCCGGGAGCAGATACGCTCGATCTCCGAGGAGTGGGTGTCCGACAAGGGCCTGCCGGAGATGGGCTTCACCCTCGGCGGGCTGGAGGAGCTGGAGGACCCGGCCGTCCGGGTCCTGATAGCCGTCGACGCGCAGCGCCGGGTGCACGGGCTGACCAGCTGGATGCCGGTGTACGAGGACGGCCGGCCGGTCGGCTGGACGCTGGACTTCATGCGGCGCAGCGCGGACGGCCTCCGGGGCGTGACGGAGTTCCTGATCGCGTCCGCCGCGCTCGGCTTCAAGGAGGAGGGCGCGCGCTTCCTGTCACTGTCGGGCGCGCCGCTGGCCCGGGCGGAGCGCGGGGAGGCTCCGACCTCCCTGCAGCGCATGCTGGACTGGATGGGCAAGGCGCTGGAGCCGGTGTACGGCTTCCGGTCGCTGCTCGCGTTCAAGGCGAAGTTCCAGCCCGAGTACCGGCCGCTCTACATGGTGTACCCCGACCCAGCCGCGCTGCCCAGCATCACCCGCGCGATCGGCAAGGCGTACCTGCCGCACCTGACCGCGGCCCAGGGTGTCCGGCTGATGCGCAGGCTGTCGGCCTGACCGTCGGCCCGCGCATCAGGACGGCGGGGACGGACGACGGGGAGGTTCTCGCGCGGGTCAGCCCGGCATCATGCCCATCTGGCGCATCATGGCGACGGCGTCCCAGCTCCACCAGCCCTCCTTCACCTTGCCGTCCTCGAAGCGCCACATGGTCATGCCGGCCGACTCGATGGTCCTGTTGCTGGCCGGCATGCCCATGTACTCCCCGATGTGGGTGCCGCGCCACATCCAGCGGGTGGCCACCATGTCGCCCTCGGCGAGCTGGCTCCGGATGTCGAAGGTGAAGTCGAAGGCCCGGCGGTAGCCCTCGATCATCTCCTTGACGGCAGCCGGGCCGACCGTGTCACCGTCCATCGACGGGTCGTGGTCGCGGTAGTCCGGCGCGAGGAGTTCGTCGATCGGGGACATGTCGCCCGTCGGGGGGTCCAGCAGCAGCCGGCGGGCCGCGTCCTTGTTGGGCTGGTCGTCGCGGACCAGGTCGAGGTTGGTGAAGGTGGGCGGCTCCTGGCAGAGCGCCACCATCTCCCGGAAGATCCGGTCCGTCTCCGGCAGACCGGAGTTGCGCATCGCCGCCTCGTAGGACGGGAACTCGACGATCTCCACGATGTGCCGGGCGTCCGCCCGGTCGGCGCCCATCATCGCGTGGGTGGCGGTGCGCCTGCCCTGGGTCTGCTCGATCCAGGTGTCCATCAGCCGGTTGAGCTCGTCCGGCTGCTCCGTACGGCACTCGACGATCTGTACAAAGGTCATCGCGAACCTCCCGATCACACCCCCTGCTGCCTCCGTCCGCCGACCGCGCTGCCTTCCACTCTCCTCCTCCCGCTCCCCGCGCACCACAAGTGCGGACGTCCGCTCGACCGTCTTGGGCCCGGTTAATCATGCTGTCGCGATTTTTCTGACCAGTGATGCGTACATGACGCCTGTACGACCGTCCGTCATCCGACGGGTCCGCGCCGAAGGACGCCCACGGCCGGCCGGGCCGCGCCTAGGCTCCGGAACCATGCACACCACACATCTGAGGCGTTTCGGCCTGTCCGCGATCCTGTCCCTGGTGCTCGGCCTGCTGCTGCTGGCCCCGCCCGCACACGCGGACTCGCCCGCCCTGTCCGTCAGCGCCAGTGCGTCGAGCGTGCTCCCGGGTGACTCGGTGACGCTCACCCTGACGTTCACCAACGTGCACGACACGCCCGTGCAGTTCATCTACCAGTCCGTCCAGCCGACCTGGGCCACCACCCAGGTGCCCGGGCTGAACTTCACACTGAGCAGCAACACCGTCGGGTACACCGCGCCCGTCGCCCCCGGGGGCAGCACCACCGTGACGCTCTCCTACCAGGTCGCCGCGGACTCCTCCTGCGGGGTGCGGATCGACCTTTACACCTACCTCTACTACGAGTACGCGAGCGGCTCGCTCACCGAGTCCACGCTCCAGGACCTGCCCGGCGCGAACGTGATCTGCGCCGCCTGACCACCGTCCTCCGGCGGGGCCCACGGGAATGTCCCGTGGGCCCCGCCTCTCTGCGCCCCGGAGTGCACCCCGGCGCACTCCGGCGGATCGGACGGGCGCCCCGGACGGAGCACGGACGGGACCGTCTGACAAGGGCGGACGGCGGTTCGGGCAATCCAGGAGAAGCGGCCGGACGCTTAGCTCAATGTTCGCTCAAATGACCATCCGAATCGTTGACTTGAGCAACCGTCACCCCGTACGTTCTGGCCCCGGGATGTTGGCACCGATCAGTCAAAACGGTGCCGGCAGGCACACCCAACGGCACGGCCCGACCACGGCCGGACCGGTCTCTGCAGCGCACCCGCAACGTGGAGGATGGGGGAGAACCATGGGCGAGAGCGAGCCGGAACAGGCGAACACGGGCCTGCCGCCCGCGACCGGGGCCGGGCGGGCCCGCTTCACCGTCCTCGGGCTGCTGGCCATCGCGGACAGCACCGAGGTCGCGGTGCTCCAGCCGTCCAAACCGGCCGCCCTGCTGGCGGCCCTGCTGGTCAGGCCCAACACGGTGGTCTCGGCCGAGTCGCTGCAACGGGTGATCTGGGGCGAGGAGACACCGGCGACCGCGAAGGCCGCCCTGCAGACCTGCGTCCTGCGCCTGCGCAGGCTCTTCGGCAAGTACGGCATCTCCGGGAACACCATCGAGGCGGTGCCCGGTGGCTACCGGATGGCCGCCGACGCGCAGACCCTCGACCTGCTGCACTTCCGCTCCTTACTCGGCCGGGCGGCCGACGCGCCCGACCTCAGCACCGAGCTGGACCTGCTCCGCGAGGCGCTCGCCCTGTGGCAGCTGCCCGTGCTGACCAACGTCCACTCCGACGCACTGCACCTCGACGAGGTACCGCGGCTCACCGAGGACTGGCTGCGGACGGCCGAACGGATCTTCGACATCGAACTCGCCCTCGGGCGATGTCGCGAAGCGCTCGCCGAACTCCGTCCGGTGGCGCACGCACACCCGCTGCACGAGCGGTTCTGGGAGCAGCTGATCGAGGCGCTGAACCGCACCGGCCGCCGCGCGGAGGCCCTCGCCGAGTACCGCAGGGTGAAGAAGCACCTGCTGACCGAGCTCGGCGTCGACCCGGGGCCCGCCCTGCGGCGCCTCGAACTCGACATCCTGCGCGGCGAGTCGGAGCCGGCCCCGCGCCCGGCCGGCCGGCGCCCCGGCGGGGCCCCCGAGAGTACCGGCGGCGCCCCGGCGACCGGGGAGCTCGTCCTCGCGAGCCTGGTGCAGGCCGGGCTGCTGGAGGAGGGGCCGCACGGCCAGTACCGCATGCACGACCTGCTCTGCGCCTTCACCCGCGCGGCGGCCGGGAGCCGGCACCGCGCTCCCCCCGAACAGCCCGCGGACCACCCTGTGCACCGCACTGCGGAGCACCGTCGTGGCCCCGCCGACCGACTCGAATCCCCGCGGCAGGCAGCCGCTCCGCTCCGTACGACAGAGGTGTGAGGACATGGCCGCGTACGAGGAGATCGCCGACACCCGCCCACGGATCCGCCGTGACGTGCTGTTCAGCCGGACGCCGACCGGCGTGCTGTTCCACAACGCCCACGGCGGCTTCAACCTGACCACCAAGGAGGCGTACCGGTTCGCCTCACTGATCGTCCCGCACCTGAACGGCCGGCACCGGGTGGCGGAGATCTGCCAGGGGCTCGGCGAGCCGCAGCGGCGGATGGTCGGCGACCTCGTCCACGCGCTGTACCAGCGCGGCTTCGCCCGGGACGCCGGTCCGGAGCAGACGCCCGAGGTGGCGCCGGATCCGCAGGTGGCGGAGCGGTTCGCCGCGCAGATCGACTACATCGACCACTACGTGGGCGACGCGGCGGGCCGCTTCGGGCGCTTCCGCGGTACCCGGGTGGCGGTGCTGGGGGACGACCTGACGGCACGCTGGTGCGCGCTCAGTCTCGTCCGCAACGGGTGCGCCGAGATCGGTGTGCTGCCGGGCGTCGACCGGGTGGGGAACGGGTTCGGCGAGGTGGAGGAGGAGGCGAAGGCGCTGACGGCGGCCGGCTGTCCGGTGTCGGTGAACCGGCTCGGCGGCGGGGACCAGCTGGACTGGGCCGACCTCGACGGGTACGACCTGGTCCTGGTGACCGGCGGGCCCGCCGCACCCCGGCAGATCGTCCGCCTGCTGGCCGCCGGGATACCCGGGGGCCGCCGGCTGCTGGGCAGTTGGACGTTCGGTGGCCGGGCGGTGACCGGGCCGGTGATGGCCCCGGACACGGCCGGCTGCTGGGTCTGCGCGGCCCTGCGGCTCGGCGCCGGCGCCGACACCGGGGCCGCCGCCGACCTGTGGAGCTCGCTCTCCCCGCTGGCGCCGCTCGCCCCCGCCGGCCCGCGGATCGGCCGGCCGCTCGCCGCGATGATCGGCAACCTGCTGGGCTACGAGGTGTTCCGGCTCACCACCGGCGCCCTGCCGGCCGAGACCGACGGCAAGCTGATCATCCAGGACCTGGACTCGCTGGACGTGGTCGCCGAGCCGCTGCTCCCGCACCCGCGCTGCCCGCACTGCGCGGGGCACGACACCCCGTCGCACCGGCCCGTCGTCCTCGGCCTGCCGGCGACGGACGAGCTGCCCGCCGACGGCGCCGCCGAGGAGGGCGCCGCGCAGGCCGCACTGGCGGAACTCGACACCCGGGCGGTACTCGTGCGTCCGAACGCGGGCGTCTTCACCGCCTACACGGACGACGCCTGGAACCAGACACCCCTGAAGGTGAGCACGGTGGGCCTCGCGCTCGGCCACGGCGTGCGGCGGGAGGTGGCCGCGTTCGACGTGCACCATGTCGCCGGGGCCCGGCTGCGCGCGCTGTACCGGGCGGCCGAGGTCTACGCCGAGCACGTGGTGCCGCTGACCGGACTGCTCGGCCCGGCCCAGGCTCAGGCCTCGCACGGGCGGCGGCCGCTGATCGGGCCGCAGTCGCTCGGCACGGCCTCCGGCACCTGGACGGGCAGCGCCGACGTACCGGCCTGGGGCCGGGCGCACTCGCTGCTCGACGGCTCCGAGGTCCTCGTCCCGGCGGCCGCGCTGCGCACCCTCGGGGCGGACAACCGGGACCGGGCGTTCGAGGCCACCGCCGCGGGCACCGGAGCGGGCGCGACCGAGGGCGAGGCGGCGGCCAGGGGGCTGCTGTCCGCGCTCTCCTACGACGCGCTGCGCCGGGCGCTGCGCGGCGCACCCACCGCCCGGGTCGATCCGGAGGCCTTCCCCGACGACGCGGAGCTGGTGTTCCTGGCCCGCTCCGCGAAGAACCTCGGCCTGGAGCTCGACCTGCTGGAACTCGCCGCGGGCTCGCACCGGGCCGTCCCCGTGGTGCTCGCCCGGGCCGCCGACCCCGGCACCGGCCGGCCCGTCTGGGCCCTCGGCAGCGGCCTGCGGCTGCGGCACGCGGTGCTGGAGGCGGTGCGGGACCTGCTCGGACAGGCCCAACTCGGCCGTGACCAGGGACCGGACGGCGAGGTCGACACCGGCGACCCGCTGATCCGCGAACTGGATCCGCGCGCCCTGACGGCCGGCCCCGGCGCGCCGCTCGACCCCGCACCGGGCACGGACTGGACGACGGTGCTGGACACCCTGCGGGCCGCCGGCCGGGACGTCCTGCTCGCCCCCGCCGGGGCGACGGACCTGCGGGCCGGCCGCATCGAGGTCGCCCGGGTGCTGCTCACCGACGGGGCGGCCTCCGGTGCCCGTTGACGTCCTGCCCCGCCCGGCCGGCCCGCAGCCGCCGCAGGCCGGGCTCACGGGATTCACCGGGCCGTGGGCCGAGGTCTGCGAAGCGCTGGCGGCCCGGCTCGCCGACGCCCCGGAGCCCGTCCGGGTCTCGATGCTCGGCGCCAGGGACGAGCTGGCGGTGACCGACCCGGCAGGGGGCCCGGCCACGCCCGTCCAGCTGTACGGGCACCATGCGATCGTCGGGCCGGCGGCGGGCGACGGCACTTCGCCGTGCCCCCGCTGCCTGGCCCGGCGCTGGCAGGCCGTCCGCTCCGGGCCGCTGCGCGAGGCGCTGGAGCTGGGCGACGCCACCCGGGCGGCCGGCAGCCCGCCGTGGGCCGTGCCGTTCCTCGCGGACGCCGTCGCCGCACTGGCCGCCGCCCGGCGCGAGCGCACCGCCCCGGCCGGCCGGCTCCCCGTCGTCGACCTGCTGGACCTGGAGACCCTGCACGTCAGCGGGTTCCCGCTGGTGGCGGACGCCGAGTGCCCGCAGTGCGACCGGCGCACCGAGGACTGCGCGGACGGCGCCCGGATCGAGCTGCGGAGCCGGCCGAAGCCCGCGCCGGACGTGTTCCGGCTGCGTGGCGCCGAGGAGTACGAGCTGCCGTTGGAGGCGTTCGTCAATCCCGTCGCCGGGATGCTCGGGCCCTCCGTCGTCCCCGACCTGGTGTCCGCCTCCACCTCCTCCACGGTCGGCTGCTTCACCATGCGCTCCGGCGACTACCTGCGGGAGTGCTTCTGGGGCGGCCACACCGCCAACTACCGTGCCAGCACGCGGGTCGGGCTGCTGGAGGGGCTGGAGCGCTTCGCCGGGATGCGGGCCCGCGGCCGGCGCACCACCGTCCGGGCCGCGTACCGGGACGTCTCCGGGCAGGCCGTGGACCCGCGGGTCTGCGGCCTCTACCCGGAGGAGTTCCACCGGGGCGAGCCCGGCATCCGGCCGTTCACGCCCGAGCGGGTGATCCCCTGGGTGTGGGGGTACTCGCTGCGCGACCAACGGCCCGTCCTGGTACCGGAGATCCTCACCTACTACCACGCGCCCGGCGGCCTGGAGAACCGGTTCGTCCAGGAGAGCTCCAACGGCTGCGCCTCCGGCGGCTGCCTGGAGGAGGCCGTCTACTTCGGGCTGATGGAGGCCGTCGAGCGGGACGCCTTCCTGCTCGCCTGGTTCGGCATGCTCGACCTGCCCGAACTGGACGTGTCCGATGCCGAGCGGCCCGAAATCCCGGCCTTGGTCGACCGGTTGGCGATGTACGGCTACCGCGCCCGGTTCTTCGACACCCGGATCAGCTTCCCGATCCCGGTGGTGACCGCCGTGGCCGAGCGGATCGACGGCGGGCTCGGCCGGCTCTGCTTCGGGGCGGGCGCGAGCCTCGACCCGGAGGCGGCGCTCTGGGCCGGGCTCTGCGAGATCGCCACCGACGCCGTCAACCTGCGCCGTCGCACCGCCCGCGAGGAGAAGCGGCTGCGGGCGATGGCCGCGGACTTCGACCGGATCCACGTCCTGCACGACCACCCGCTGGTGTACGGCCTGCCCGAGATGGCCCGGCACGCCGACTTCCTGCTGAAGCCGGACCGCCCCCGGACGGCGGGGCTGGACAGTCTGCGCGGGCCGGGCGCGATCCGGCCCGGCGGCGATCTGCGCGAGGACGTCCTGGCCTGCGTCCGGGCGGTGACCGACGCCGGTTTCGACGTGGTCGTGGTCGACCAGACCATGCCCGAGCAGCGCGACCTCGGACTGCACACCGCGAGCGTACTGGTGCCCGGTCTGCTGCCGATCGACTTCGGCCGGCGGCGCCAGCGCGCCCTGACCATGCCCCGGCTGCGCACCGCGCCGCGCGAGGCCGGGCTGCGCGACCGGGACCTGCGGCCGGCGGACCTCAACCCGGCGCCGCACCCGTTCCCCTGACCCCAACCCCTGACCGGACCAGAGAGGAGCGACCATGGGCTACGCCCACGCGTACGCGAACGCGGTGATGCGGCGGGGCCGGGTCCCGATGGAACCGGCGGACTTCGTGCCCGACTGGGCCGACCGCCCCCGGAAGGGCAGGTTCCACCCCGGGGCCGAGCGCTTCCCGCTGCCCGACAGTGACGCCCCGCCCACCGCGACCGTGCAGGACGGCCTGTTCGGCGGGCCCGGCGACGGCGCGTTCACGCTGCCGCTGCTCGGCGGGATGCTCCAGGACTCGTACGGCCTGACCGGCCGCCGGCTGGCCGTGCAGGCCAACTCGGACCTCGGCACGCTGCCCTTCTACACGCACGCCAACTGGTCGCGCGGCACCGCCTCCGGCGGCGGGCTCTACCCGATCGGCATCCACTGGGCCGCCGGGCCGAGCGGGCCGCTCACCCCCGGGGTCTACCACTACGCGACGCCGCACCACTCGATGGAGCGGCTGCTCGCCGGTGACGTCTCGGCCGAGGTCCGGGCCGCGCTGGGCGACCCGGACGGCTTCCCGGAGACGGACCAGTTCCTCGTCCTGAGCGTCAAGTTCTGGCAGAACGCCTTCAAGTACAACAGCTTCTCGTACCACGTCGTCACCATGGACATCGGCGCGCTGCTGGCGACCTGGCGGCTCTGGGCGCAGGCCCGCGGCCTGCGCGTCGGGGCCGCGTTCTGGTTCGACGAGGAGCGGATCGGGCGCCTGCTGGGATTCTCCCCGCAGGAGGAGGGCGTGTTCGCCGTCGTCCCGCTGCGCTGGGAGGGCGAGCCGGCCCGGCAGGGCGCCACCGGCGGCGGTGCCCGCGTCGGGCTCGCCGACCAGGAACGCTCCCGCCGGGTGTTCACCTTCGAGACCGTCCGGCTGATCCACGAGGCCACGCTGGAGGGCGCCGCCGTGCGGCCCCCGGCCTACGCGCTCACGGCGGCGCTGGCCCGGCCGGCGCCCGCGCGGGGCGAGGTCGTGCCGCTGCCCGCGCCGCAGCCGCTCGACCTGGGGGTGCGCGAGGCGCTGCGCTCACGCCGCAGCAGTTTCGGCCGGTTCACCTCGACGCTGCCGATGACCGCCGGGCAGCTGTCCGCGGCGCTGGCCGCCGCCGCCGCGGGCGCCGACCTCGGCAGCGACGTGCAGGCGGCCGACGGGGCCGCCCCGGCCAGGCTGTACGTCTTCGTCAACCACGTCGAGGGGGTGCCGCCCGGGGCGTACGCCTACGACCCGGCGCAGGGCGGGCTGCGGCTGCTGAAGGCCGGCCCGCAGGGCGCCTTCCTCCAGCGGAACTACTTCCTGTCGAACTACAACCTGGAGCAGGCGGGCGCGGTGATCACCGCCGCGGCGCCCACCCCGGCCGTGCTGGACGCGGTCGGTGACCGGGGGCTGCGGCTGGTCAACGCGAGCGTGGGCGCGGTCTCGCAGGCCGTCTACACGGCGGCGTCCGCCCTCGGGCTCGCCTGCGGGGTGGCACTCGGCTTCGACTGCGTCTCGTACGCGGAGGAGTTGGGGCTGGACAGCAGCGGCGAGATACCGCTGCTGATCATGATGGTCGGCCACGAGCGCCCCCACCCGGCCGACTTCAGCCATGCGATCGCCTGAGCGGGCGGAGGACCAGGTGAGCCGGCAGACGCCGAGCCAGGAGACGCCGAGCCCGGCGAGCGGGGACCAGGTGAGCGAGGAGACACCGATGAACGGCCGGGGAGCGGGCATCCTGAGCCCGCGGTTCATGCTGCGGGCCGCCGGACTGCCCGTCGAGACGGTGCACAGCCTGCGCAGCCCGGCCGCGCGCGACTGGGCCGACGAGCTGCTCGCCGAGGAGGAGCGGCTCGCCGCGCTCGGCGAGCAGCTCAGCGAACCGCTGGCCGCGCTGGTCGGCTCCGCACCGGACGACCGGCGCCGCCGGCTGCTCGCCGTACGGCGGCAGGTGTTCAACAACCGGCTGCCGCAGGACCAGGCAGCCGCGCTGGCCCTGGCCGCGGAGCTGGACCCGCCGACCGGCGACCTGCTCGCGCACTGGCTGCACTCCCGGCGCAGGCTGGCGGACCTCCAGCACGCCGGGCACGCCCTCGTCGAGGGTGAACTCGCCTCCACCCGAGCCGAACTGCGCCGACTGGCCGGATCGGAGCCGCTGCGGCTGGGGCTGCTGCTGGCCTCGCCGACCCTGGAGGCCAAGCTCGACGCGTTCGTCGCCGCACCCGCCGCCGCCACCGACAAGCGGACCCGCAAGATGGAGCGCTCGCTGCTGTCCTATCTGTACCGGACGGCGTGCAAGACCAGCCCGTTCAGCACCCTCACCACCGTCGCCCCCGGCACGTTCCGGGCTTCGGCCGAAGGGGAGTTGACGCTCGGCGGCGAGCAGACCGGCCACGCCCGGCTGAACGTCGTCGTGCTCAGCCGGATCGCCGAGCTGATCGGCGCCGACCCCGGGCGGCGCCGCGACCTGCCCGTCGCGCTCGCCTCCGGCTGGGTGCTGGACGAGGACCGGGTGCGCTACGTCCGGCGTTCGGTCACGGCGGGCGACGACAGCGCCGCGGTGAGCTTCGACGCGGCCCAGGACCGGCTGTTCTTCCTGCGGCTCAGCGGAGTGCTGGAACAGGTCCTCGGGCACCTCGGCGACCGCCCGCTGATCCGCCACCGTGAACTCTCGGACCTGCTGCGGGAGGGGACGGACGCCACGGCGGAGGAGGCCGAGCACTACCTGACCACCCTGCTGGAGCTCGGCATCCTGCAACTGCCCTGGCTGACCACCGACGTGCACAGCCACGACCCGCTGCACTCCTTCACGGCCGCGCTCCGCTCACTGGACCGCCCCTGGGCCGACGCCGTCGCCGCCCGGCTGGACGGCCCCGCCGACTGCGTGGCCCGCTACCCCGCCGCCGACGTGCCCACCCGCCGCCGCCTGCTGGCCGCGCTCCGCCGGGACCTGCTGGCCGTCCAGGCCGACCTGGGCGCCGAGTCGCCCGCCCTGCCGCAGACCCTGCTGTACGAGGACGTGACGGGCCAGGCGGCCGAGGCGGACGCCGGCGAGTGGGCGCGGCTGGCCGGTGAACCGCTGCGCTCGCTCGCCCGGATCCTGCCGGTCTTCGACGTGGCGCTCGCCCAACGGCTCACCCTCAAGGGCTTCTTCCTCGTCCGGTACGGCCGGGGCGGGCGCTGCGAGGACCTGCTCAAGCTGGTCCACGACTTCCACGAGGACATCTTCCACCAGTACCTCCAGTTCACCTCGCAGAAGCCGGCCGCCGGCGCGGACAACGCCTACCCGGCGGAGGAGAACTGGCTCGGCCTGCCGGAGATCACCGCTCTGGACCGGGCCCGGACCGAACTGGCCGGCCGGATGAACGCGCTGTGGGAGGGCCGGGCCGACGACGCCCGGGAGATCGAGCTCGACGGCGCCGCCCTGGGCGCCGTCGCGGACGAACTCGCCCCACTCGCAAGGGGATTCGAGCCGTACAGCCACTTCCTCCAACTGGCCCGCCGAGCCGGTGACCCCCTGGTGGTGCTCAACAACTCCTACGGCGGCCTCTGCTTCCCCTTCACCCGCTTCACCCACTGCTTCGACACCGGTGGCGCCCCGGCCGCCGACAGCCTGCCGGCCGCACTGCGCGAGGGCCTGCGCGAACTCCGCCCGCCCGGCGCCGTGTTCGCCGAGATCACGGCCGGGGCCGCCACCACCAACCTCAACCTGCACACCCGGCTGACCGACTACGAGATCGTCTGCCCGGGCGAGACCAGCACGGCCCCCGAGGAAAGCCGGATCCAGCTCGACGACCTCTACGTCGAGCACGACACCGCGACCGACCGGCTGGTGCTGCGCTCCCGGCGCCTCGACCGCGAGGTCGTCCCGCTGTACCTGGGCTACCTCGTGCCGATGGTGCTGCCCGAGATCCCCCGCACCCTGCTGCTGTTCTCGCCCACCTCCCGGGTGACGCCTGAGGCCTGGCGCGGGGTGCCCGCCGCGCCCGCCGTCGACGGGGTGGCCCACCGGCCGCGCCTGCGGCACGGCAGTCTCGTCCTGCACCGGCGCGCCTGGAGCGCCGAACCCGGCTCACTGCCGCAGCCGCAGCCGGCCGACGGCGACGCCGAGCGGTACCTGCGCTGGCAGCGCTGGCGCCGGCGGCACGGTCTGCCCGGCCAGGTGTTCGCCAAGGTGCGCCCCGCCCCGCAGGCCGGCGGGGCCGGCGGCTGGCAGGGCGCCTCCAAGCCCCAGTACGTGGACTTCGACAGCCCGCTGTCGCTGATCGCCCTGGACGCCCTGCTCGCCGGGCGCAGTGTCCAGGTCGCCTTCGAGGAGATGCTGCCGGGCGAGGACGCCCTGCACGTGCGCTCCGCGCAGGGCCGCCACGTCGCCGAACTCGCCGTCGAGACCCACCCGTACACCGCCGCCGCACCGGAGCAGCAGGGAGAGCAGAGCCTTGACTGACCTCACCACCCGCCCCCGCTCCGGGCCGACCGGAGGCGGATCCGGGCCCGGCGACTGGCTGGCCTTCCACGTCTTCTACGCCGCGAGCCCGCGGCCGCTGCTGCTCCAGTGCGTGCGCCCGCTGGTCGAGGAGCTGACCGGGGAGGGCCTGCTGGCCGGCTACTTCTTCATCAACTACTGGCTGGAGGGCCCGCACGTCCGGCTGCGGCTGCGGCCCTCCTCCCCCGCCGCGGCCGCCGAGGTGCAGGAGCGGGCGCAGCGGGCGATCGGCGGATTCCTGCGGGAGCGGCCCGCGTTGTACGAGGTGAAGGGCGGCTTCCTGGCGGAGCTGTACAACACGCTGTTCGAGCTGGAGTACCCCGAGGAGCAGCGCGGGCGGCTGCTCGGCCCGGACGGCAGGATGCGGCTGCGGGAGAACAACACCTTCAGCGCCGAACCGTACGAGCCGGAGTACGGCAAGTACGGCGGCCCGGCCGGGGTGGCGCTGGCGGAGTGGCACTTCCAGCGCTCCAGCGACCTGGTCATCGAGGCCGCCCGCAGCATGAACGTGCACCTGCGCACGGTCGTGCTGGGGCTGTCGGCCCAGCTGATGATGACGATGTCGGGCTGCTTCCTGCCGCAGGAGGCGCCGCTGCTGGACTTCCTGGACCGCTACCACGCCTTCTGGAACGGTGCGTTCGAGGGCACCAACTACACCGCGCAGGACGGCTACGACCGCGCGTACGGCACCATGGACGCCGCCCTGCCGCTGCGCTTCCGGGTGATCCGCGAGGCCGTCGCCGAGAGTGCCCTGGACCGGCTGCCGGGCTTCCTGCGCGGCTGGGCGCAGCACAGCCTGGAGCTGCGCGGGCGGGCCCTGGACCTGACCCGGCGCGGGGACCTGGTGTTCCGCTCCTGGGACGGCACGCGTGACCTGCCCGTCGACGACCCGGCGCAGTCGCTCCCGATGCTGCTCTCGCCGTATCTGCACATGACCAACAACCGCCTGTCGGTGACGGTGCGGGACGAGGCCTACCTGTCGTACGTGCTCGCCCGGGCGCTGCGCGAGCCGTCCCCGGCGGCGGCGCCGTGAGCGGGCGGGAGCTGCTGGCGCTGAGACCACGGCTGCGGCCGGGGGTCCGGATCAGCCGGGCGCTGCGGCGCGGCACCTCGACGATCCACCTGCTGCACGACCCGGGCAGTGGCCGGCGCCTGGAGGTGGGCGTCAAGGAGCACTTCATCATCGCCCGGCTGGACGGCGCCCGGTCGCTGGACGAGATCGGCGAGGAGTACGCCCGGCGGTTCCGGGCCCGCCTCGGCGAGCAGCAGTGGCAGCAGATGCTCCGGCTGCTGTACGGGCGGGGACTGCTGGCCGACGGGCCGCCGCAGGAGCCCGAACCGCCGGCGCCGGCGGCCCGTTCGACGCTGCTGCGCGGCAGTGTCCGGATGACGGCGGACGCGCCCGCGCTGGTGGAGCGGCTGCACCGGGCGACCGGTTTCGCCCGCCGCCGGGGCTTCCTGGTGCCGTTGGCCGCCCTGGTGGTACTGCTGCTGGCCGCGGTCGCCGCCGATCTCGGCCGGCTCACCGACGACACCGCGCGGCTCAGCCACCAGCCGGTGGCGTTGGCGGCCGTCGGCGTGCTGCTCTGGCTGAGCCTCGGACTGCACGAGCTGGCGCACGGCGTGGTGGCCCGCGCCTACGGCGGCCGGACGACGGAGATCGGCCTGCGCCGGGTCCTGGTGATGACGTACCTCTACTGCGAGGTGGAGGACGTCCGGTTCTTCGGGCGGCGGCGCGAGCAGATCGCCACGGCCGGCGCGGGCGTGCTGATGAACCTGCTGTACCTGGTGCCGTTCTACCCGGTCTGGGCGCTGCTGCCCGAGCACGCGCAGGCGCGGCCGTTCCTCGGCGGGCTGCTGCTGCTCGGCACGGTGATGGCGCTGGCCAACCTGCTGCCGCTGCCGCCGCTGGACGGCTACAAGATCCTCGGGTACGCCCTCGGCACCGTCCAACTGGCCACCGACAGCCGCACGTTCGTCGCCCTGCTGGTGCGCGCCGCCGTCCGGCGCGGCAAGCCCGGCGCGCTCGCGGCGTACCCGGGGCGGCTGCGCCTGGCGCTCGGCGGCTACACGCTGGCCTGCGCGGTGCTGGCCGGGGCGGCGCTCGCGCTGACCGGGCCGCTCTGCCGCCGGCTGCTGCCCGACGGCTACGCGGGGGCGGCGGGCTACGCCCCGGCGCTGGTGGCCGGCGCCGCGCTGGTGCTGTGGGCGGTCGGCCTGCTCGCCAGAGCCGTCCGCCGCCGGGGCGGCGCCGCCTCGTGACCAACCTCCGTCCACCGGCAAGGTCCAGCAAGGGAGCACAGGATGAGTGAAGGCGCAGGCGCCGCCGCGGTCGCGCTGGCGGGTGTGGTCAAACGCTACGACGGGGTGGTGGCGCTCGACGGGGTGTCGCTGACGGTCGGGCGCGGCGAGTTCTTCGGCATCCTGGGGCCGAACGGCGCCGGCAAGACCACGCTGATGGAGATCGTGGCGGGCATGCGCCGGCCGGACGCGGGCACGGTCACGGTGCTCGGCGAGAGCCCGTGGCCGCGCAACACGGCGCTGCTGCGCCGGATCGGCGTGCAGACCCAGGCGTCCACCTTCTTCACCCGGCTGACCGCGGCGGAACATCTGGAGACCGTCGCCGCGCTGTACGGCCTGGAGCGGTCGGCCGCCGCCCGGGCCCTCGGCCTGGTGGACCTGGCGGCGAAGGGGGGCAGCCGGGTCGACGACCTGTCGGGCGGCCAGCGCCAGCGGCTCGCGCTGGCCACCGCGCTCATCCACGAACCCGAGCTGATCTTCCTGGACGAGCCGACCGCGGCGCTCGACCCGGAGGCCCGCCGCTCGCTCTGGGAGGTGCTGCGCGCGCTGCGCGGCAGGGGGCGGACGATCGTCTACACCACCCACCACCTGGACGAGGCCGAGGCGTTGTGCGACCGGGTGGCGATCGTCGCGGGCGGCTCGGTGCTGGCGCTGGACACCCCGGGCAGCCTGGTCCGGTCGCTGGCGGCGCCGGCCCGGCTGCTCATCCCCTCGGACCGGATCTCGGTCGCGGACGCCCGGGGCATCGACGGCGTGGACGAGGTGCGCGTGGAGGGCGGTGAGGTGGTGATCGAGACCAGGGCCGCCAACCGGGTGCTGGTGGCGGTCGGCGCCCTGGTCGGCATGGAGTCGATCCAGACCCGGACCGCGACGCTGGAGGACGCCTACCTGCGGCTCACCGCGGCCGGCCCGGCCACCGGATCGGAGCGGAGCCGGTGAGCGCCTACACCGCCATGACCCGGGCCACCTACCTGGCGTACGTCCGGGACCGCACCTCGGTCTTCTTCACCTTCGCCTTCCCGCTGATCTTCCTGGTCGTGTTCGGGCTGTTGTTCCGGGGCCAGTCGGTCGACGGCGGGATGGCGTACATCAACTACACCGCCCCGGGCGTGCTGGCCTGGGGCATCGGCAACGCGGCGCTGTTCGGGGTCGCGTTCACGCTGATGCACTGGCGCCGGGACGACCTGCTGCGGCTGATCTGGCGCACGCCGACGCCGCTGCCCTCGGTGCTGCTGTCGCGCTACGCGGTGGCGCTGGGCACCGGGCTCGTCCAGGCGGTGCTGTTCACGGGCGTCGCGCTGCTGCCGGTGTTCGGACTGCACCTGTCGTCGTCCTGGCCGCTCGGCCTGCCGGTGCTGCTGTTCGGGGTCACCGCGTTCGTCGCGATCGGCCTGGTGGTGGGCAGCCTGGCGAACACGCCGGAGGCGGTGGCCGCCATCGCCAACTGCGTGATGGTCCCGATGGCCTTCCTGTCCGGCGCGTTCTACCCGATCGACCTCATGCCGGGCTGGCTGCAGGCCCTGTCCCGGGTGCTGCCGCTGCGCTACTTCGTCGACGGGGTGAGTGACGCCGTCGCCGGGCGCCACGGGGTCGGCGGGCCGGCCCTGGCCTGCCTCGGACTCGCCGTGTTCGCCGCCCTGTTCGGGGCGCTGGCCGCCCGGACCTTCCGTTGGAGCAACCGGACATGACGACCACCGCCACCCGTACCCCGCTGCCGCTGCACGCCGCCCGGAAGGCCCTGGCGGCCGCTCTCGCCGAACGCGCCGCCGCAGCCGGCCTGCCCGCCCCGGCCGTCGTCGCGCTCGGCGACCGGGACGTCCTGCGGCCCGAACCCGCCGGGCAGGCGCACCGGCGGGCCGCCGCCGGCGTCCACCTGACCGCGCAGGCCGTGCTGGTCGGCCCGTGGGGCGGTTCGCCGGGCGGCGCACCGGCCTGCGGGACGTGCCTCGCAATGCGCTGGCAGCGGCTGCGCAGCCGGACCGAACGCGAGGCCCTGGAGACCGGGCTCGGCACCACCGTCCTGGACAGCGACTGGCCGCTGCTGACCGGGTACGCGCTGGACGGCGTCTGGGCGCTGTGCCGCCTCGTCGCGGAGGCCGCGGGACCGGCGACCGGCCTGCCGCAGGTCTCCCGGCTCGACCTGGAGACGCTCCAGGTGCAGACCGTGCCGCTGCTGCCCGAACCGCTCTGCCCGGTCTGCGGCAAGGGCGCGGCCGGCGGCGACGGCGAGGGCGCGGCCGACGGTGAGGGCGCGGTGCTGCCGCTGCTCCCCCGCCCCAAACCGGCCCCGGACGGCTACCGGCTGCGCTCCCCCGGCTCGTACGGGCTGCCCGCCGCCGCACTCGCCAACCCGGTCTGCGGGGCGCTCGGCGCGGGCACCTGGTCGGACGTCACCTCGCCGACCACCGCGCCGGTGGCGGGCAGCGTCTTCATGCGCGGATACGCCGGGCTCACCGACGTCACCTGGAGCGGGCAGTCCAACTCCTTCCGCAGCAGCCGCGACCTGGCGTTCCTAGAGGGCCTGGAGCGTTACGCCGGCACCCACCGCCGCCGCCTCGCCCCGATGCCTGTGGACTCGTACCGCAACCTGGCCGGCCGGGCGGTGGACCCGCGCGACTGCGGCCTCTACCCGCCGCGGACGTACCGGGACGACCCGCTGCTCAGCCCCTTCGACCCGGATCGGCCGATCCCCTGGGTGCAGGGCTACTCGCTGCGCGACGACCGGCCGGTGCTGGTGCCGGCCCGGCTCTGCTACTACAGCGCGGGGCTGGCGTCCGACAACTTCGTCTTCGAGTGCTCCAACGGCTGCGCGATCGGCAGCTGCCTGGAGGAGGCGATCCTGTTCGGGCTGCTGGAGCTGATCGAGCGGGACTCGTTCCTGCTCGGCTGGTACGGGAACGCCCGGCTGACCGAGATCGACCTCGCGTCCTGCTCCGGGCGCGACCTGCACGCGATGGTGGACCGGGCGGCCCTGCAGGGGTACGACGTCCACGTGTTCGACAACCGGGTCGATCTCGCCGTGCCCGTGGTCACCGGTCTCGCGGTGCGGCGGGGCGGCGGCCCCGGGTCGCTGGCCTTCGCGGCGGGTGCCGGGTTCGACCCGGAGCAGGCGGTGGAGTCCGCCGTGTCCGAGATCCTCACGTACATCCCGCACCTGCCCGGCCAGGTGCGCGAACGCCCGGCCGAACTCGCCGCGATGGCGCAGGACTTCGATCTGGTGCGCCGACTACCGGACCACGCCGCGCTGTTCGGGCTGCCGGAGATGGCCCGGCACGCGCGGAGCTACCTGGAGCCGGCGGCCGTCCGGCCGTTGGACGAGGTGTACGACGGCTGGGCGAAGACCCGCCCGGCCTCCGCGGATCTGCTGGACGACCTGCTGTTCTGCCGGGACGAGCTGGCCCGGGCCGGCTTCGACGTCATCGCGGTCGACCAGACCTCGCCGGAGCAGCGGGAGTTGGGGCTGCACACGGTCTGCACGATCGTGCCCGGCCTGCTCCCGATCGACTTCGGCTGGCAGCGCCAGCGGGCCCTGACGATGCCCCGGCTGCGCACCGCGCTGCGACGCGGCGGCCTGCGGGCGACGGACCTGCGGGACGACGAACTGCGCCTGGTACCGCACCCGTTCCCCTGAGCGGAACGCCGTCAGCCCCCTCACCGAGGGGGCTGACGGGCCGGACCGCAGGGTCAGGCGGTGCAGCTGGTGGTGCTCGTGGTGCTGGAGCAGGTGCTGGTGCTGGAGCAGCTGGTGGACGAGCCCAGCATGACCTCGCTGGCGTCCGAGTAGTCGCTGATCTCGAAGGTCTCCGACTCCAGGTTCAGGATCTCCTGCGCGAGGGAGGCGAGATTCGTGTCCGCGCTGTTGACGGCAGCCATGGGAACTCCTTCTGGACGCTGGGGACGGCCCGGCCGCAGCGGCCGGACCGGGCATCACGGGCGGGGCGGGCCCCACCGCTGACACCTGTCTACGCGACGGCACTGGCAGACCCGCCTGCCGCCCGCTGTCACCTCACTGACACCGCAGGCCGGCGGCCTGCCCTCCCCGTTGGAACCGGAGCCCCGATGCCCTCAGCAGACCTCCCCCCGGCCGACCTCGCCGAGGCGGCCGGCTTCTACCTCGACCTGCACCGCCACCCGGAGCTGTCCGGTCAGGAGCAGCGCACCGCCGCCCGCCTCGCCGAGCGCCTCACCGCCGCCGGGTACGCGGTGGAGACCGGCATCGGCGGCCACGGGGTGGCCGGCGTGCTGCGCAACGGCCCCGGCCCGGTGGTGCTGCTGCGCGCCGAACTCGACGCCCTGCCCGTCGAGGAGCGGACCGGCCTGCCGTACGCCAGCACCGTGCGGGCCCGCGCGGCGGACGGGCGCGAGGTGCCCGTGATGCACGCCTGCGGCCACGACGTCCACCTGGCCTGCGCCGCCGGGGCCGCGACCGCGCTGGCCCGGAGCGCGGAGCGCTGGCGCGGCACCGTCCTGGTCGTGGGACAGCCCGCCGAGGAGACCCTGGAGGGGGCCCGGGCGATGCTCGCGGACGGCCTCTACCGCCGGTTCGAGCCGCCGTCGGTGGTGCTCGCGCAGCACACCGCCCCGCTGCCGGCCGGGATGGTCGCGCACGGCGCGGGCCCGGTGACGGCCGGGAGCGTCACGCTGGAGGTGGTGATCCACGGGCGCGGCGGTCACGCCGGCGCGCCCCATCTCGCCGTCGACCCGGTGCTGGCCGCCGCCTCGGTCGTCCTGCGCCTCCAGTCGGTCGTCGCCCAGGAGACCGGCCCGGCCGAGCCGGCCGTGCTGACCGTCGGCTCGCTGCGCGCGGGCGGTCCCGCGAACGTCATCCCGGACGAGGCGCGGCTCGGCGTCACGCTGCGGGCGTTCTCCGAACAGGCCCTGGAGCGGATGGTGGTGGCCGTGCGTCGGATCGTCGCGGCGGAGGCCCGGGCCTCGGGCTGCCCCCGGGAGCCGACGGTCGAGGTGACCTCCCGCTCCGGGGTGAACCTGCCCGACGCGGCACTGACCGCGACCGTCCGGGCCGCGCACGAGGGCGCGTTCGGGCCGCGGCGGGTCACCGGCTGGCCGCCCGCGACGGCCACCGACGACTTCCCGCTGTTCGGCGCGGCCGGCGCGGGGCTGCACGGCGTGACCGGGATCCGGACGGCGTACTGGATGCTCGGCATGGTCGGCCCGGAGCAGTGGGCGGCGGCGCCCGGCGGGTCGGCGGCCGGGAAGCTGGCGGCGCTGCCGCCGAACCACTCCCCCGAGTTCCGCCCGAACGTCGGCCTGACGCTGCGGACGGGCATCGCCGCCCTGTCCACGGCGGCCCTCACCCAGCTGACGGCCGCGCCCTGACGGCGGCTGCGCCCACGACGCTCGCCACAGCCGGCCAGGCGCCCGGCCGGGTGCGGACAGCCGGGTGCGGACGGCCGGGTGCGGACAGCCCGTCAGGCGTGGCCGGTCCGCCACTGGCGAGCGATCAGCCAGACCAGGTAGCAGCCGCCGACCAGCCCCGTCAGGACACCCACCGGGAGCTGGGTCGGGGCCAGCAGGCGCTGCGCCGCGATGTCGCTCACGGCCAGCAGCACCGCCCCCGTCAGCGCCGATCCCAGCAGGTTCGGCCCGGTCGCCCGGGTGAGCCGCCGGACGGCCTGCGGGGCGATCAGCGCGACGAACGGGATGGGCCCGGCGGCGGCGGTCGCGGCAGCCGTCAGGCCGACGCCCACCAGCACCAGCCAGATCCGGATCCGCTCGGCCGGGATCCCGAGCGAGGAGGCGACGTCGTCGCCCATCTCCAGCATCCGCAGCGGCCGCCCGAGCAGCAGCGCGGCGGGGAGCAGGACCGTCAGCACCGCGGCCATCGGGCCGCAGTGCTCCCAGCCACGGGCGTTCAGACTGCCGGTCAGCCAGACCGCCGCACTCTGCGCGTCGCTGAACGAGGCCCGGGCGATCAGGTAGGCGTTGAGCGAGGAGAGCAGTGAGCTGACGCCGATGCCGACCAGCACCAGCCGGTAGCCCTGGGTGCCGCCGCGCCGCGAGAGGAGGTAGACCAGCAGCGCGGTGAGCAGCCCGCCGACGACCGCGCCGCCCGCCACCACGGCTGCGCTGCCGCCGATCACCAGGATCACCGCGAGCGCCCCGGTGGCCGAGCCGACGGTGAAGCCGATGACGTCCGGGCTGCCGAGCGGGTTGCGCGCCAGGGTCTGGAACAGCGCGCCGGCCAGGCCCATGGCCGCGCCCACCAGCAGCGCGGTGAGCAGCCGGGGCAGCCGGACCTCCATGACGATGTACCGCTGGCCTCGGGTGCCGCCGCCGGTGAGCACGTCGAGGACGCCGGAGACCGGCAGCGGGAAGTCACCGACGGTCAGGGTCCAGACGACGGCGCCGAGCAACGCGACCAGCAGCAGGCCGCAGACCGCGGTGGCCCGGGGGTGCCAGCGCAGCGAGCGGCCGGCCGGCAGCCGTACGGCGTGCAGCGGGACGGGCCGGGTGGCGGCGGGCGGGCTCTGGGGGGTGTCGGCCGGGCGGTGGACCGCCGTGCTGGTGTTCACAGTTGGGCGATCCTCCGGCCCCGGACGAGGGCGATGAAGAGCGGTGCGCCGACGAACGCCGTCACGACGCCGACCTGGAGTTCGGCCGGGTGCAGGACGAGGCGTCCGACGATGTCGGAGCCGACCAGCAGGACGGGCGCGAGCACGGCCGACAGGAGCAGCACCCAGCGCTGGTCGGGGCCGCAGACGTAACGGGCCAGGTGCGGAACGGCCAGGCCCACGAAGGCGATCGGGCCGACCGCCGCGGTGGCAGCGCCGCAGAGCAGGGTGACGGCGAGCATGCTGAGCATCCTGGTCCGGCCCGGGTTGGCGCCCAGCGCGTGCCCCGCGTCGTCGCCCAGGGCCATCGCGTTGAGCGGGCGCGCGAGCAGCAGGGCGATCACGCCGCCCGCCGCGAGGAACGGCAGGACCTGCCGGAGCACCGCGGCGTCGACGCCCGCGAGGGTGCCGACCTGCCAGTACCGGAAGCGGTTCAGGGTCAGCGGGTCGAGCAGGATCAGGCCGTTGACGACGGCGGTCAGCACGGCGGTGACGGCGGTCCCCGCCAGCGCGAGGCGTACCGGCGTGGCGGAGCTGCGCCCGCCGGCTCCGAGGACGTGCACGACGACGGCCGCCACGGCCGCGCCCGCCAGGGCGAACCAGACGAACGAGCCGAAGCTGCGCAGGTCGAGCAGGGCGGTGCCGAGGGCCACCGCGGCGGCGGCTCCGCCGTTCACGCCGAGCAGGCCGGGGTCGGCCAGCGGATTGCGGGTGAGCGCCTGCATCAGGGCGCCCGCGAGCCCGAGCGCGGCGCCGACGACGATGCCCAGCAGGGTGCGCGGGATCCTGGCGTGGTGCACCACGATCCAGTCCTCGGAGGCCGGCTCCCGGTGCAGCAGGACGTGCAGCACCTGACCGGGCGGGATGTAGCGGGCGCCGACGGCGATCGAGGCGAGCGCCAGCACGGCCAGCAGGGCCAGCGCGCCCAGCAGCCAGGCGACCCGCCGGGACGTGCCCGGCCTGCGGGCCGGCCCGGGGGCGGCGGCCGGGGCGGGAGCCGGCGCGGGGGGTTCCAGGGTGGCGGCGGTCATGCGTGGTCGGCGTCGTCCTCGTGGTGGTCGTGGTTGGCCACGCCCCGCTTCCAGTAGCCGTCCACGTCGACCTGCTCCTTCAGCAGGCCGCGCTCACGCCGGAGGTGACGGCGGATCGGCTTGAGGGAGTTGGCCTCACCACCCACCCAGGCGAAGCCGAGGCCCGCGGGCAGTTCGGCCGCGCGGATGGCCCGCTCCAGCAGGTCGGTGCTCCCGGAGGGGGCGGCGCCCCGGTGCAGCCAGGTGAGGGTGAGGTCGGCGGCGCTCTCGATCACCTGCTCGTCCTCGGGGCCGGACACCTCGGCGAAGGCGATCACCCGGACGCCGGCGGGCAGCATCTCGGCCCAGCGGGCCAGCGCGGGCAGGGCGGTCTCCTCGGCGCCGAGGAGGTACCAGTCGTGGACGAACGGGAGCACCTCGGAGCCGCGGGGGCCGAAGACGCCCAGCCGCATGCCGGGTTGGGCGGCGGCGGCCCAGGTGGAGCCGACCCCGGTGCCGTGCAGCACCATGTCGATGTCGAGTTCCCGCTGCTCACGGCGGTAGTGACGCACCGTGTAGTCGCGGGTCAGCGGCTCCGACATGCCGTCGGGGGCGTCCATCCAGGTGTCGTTCTCGACCACCGGCTCGACCGGCAGCTCCGCGCCCGACTCGGCGAAGCAGAGCTTGACGTGGTCGGTCGGCTCCTGCTCGCAGAAGCCGTCGAGCGCCTCGCCGCCGAAGGTGACCCGGACGGTGCCCGGGGTGATCCGGTGCACCCGCTTGACCTCCAGGAGGCGGTACTTGAGCGGGTGCCGCACGATCCGCATGCGTGGCGGAGCGGTCTCGGTGGTCATCGTTCGGTCCTGTCCGGTGTCGGGTGGCGCCGGCCGGCGGCACGGGGAACTCGCTGTCGATTAGGTTAGCCTAACCTGATACGGGCAGGCCAGTGGCCGTCTCCACCGGAAGCCTGCCGCCCTCCAGCCGGATCACCCTGGGCATCCGGGCGATGGTCTCCGGCCGGTGCGCGATCACCACCAGCGTGCAGTCGGAGCGCAGTTCGTCCAGCGCGTGCTCCAGCCGGGCCGCCGTCACCGGGTCGATGTCGGCCGTCGCCTCGTCCAGCACCAGGACCGCCGGGTCGGCCAGTACCGCCCGGACCAGCCCGAGGATCTGCCGCTCGCCGGCCGACAGGTTGCCGCCGCGCTGGCCGACCTCCGCGTCCAGTCCGCCGGGGAGCCCGGCGATCCACTCCCGCAGGCCGAGCCGGTGCACCGTCCGCTCGATCCGCGCGCGGTCCGGCGCGCCCTGGACCAGCGCCAGGTTGTCGGCGATCGTGCCCGAGACCATCCGGACCTCCTGCGGCACGAGCACCACGCGGCGCCGCAGTTCGGACTCCGGGATCTCCCGCAGGTCGACCCCGGCGAAGGTGACCGCCCCGTGGTCCGGCCGGTAGAGGCCGCACAGCAGCTTGGACAGCGTCGTCTTGCCCGAGCCGGTCTCGCCGACCACGCCCGTCCGGCTCCCGGCCGGGAACTCCAGCGTGATCGCGTGCAGCACCTGGCCGTCCGAGCGGTAGGCGTACCCGACGCCGGCGCAGTGCAGGTCGCCGCGCTCCGGCAGCGCGGGCGCGGCGGGCCGCGGCCGCACCGGCTCCGGCTCGGTCGCGGCCAGCAGGTCGAGCAGGCGGGCCAGCCCGGTCCGGGCCGTCTGCACCTCGCCGACCAGCTGGGAGAGGTCGGTGAAGGAGTCGAAGAGGTTGCGGCTGGCGACCACGAAGACCACGACCGCGCCGATGCTGAGGCTGCCGCGCCCGACCAGCCAGCCGCCGGCCAGCAGCAGCGCCACCAGCGCCAGGCCCTCGACCAGGCTCACCAGGTCGATCCGGTTCTCCACCCGCAGGGCGCGGCGCGCCGTCCGCACCGCACGGGCGTTCTCCCGGTCGAAACGCCGCGCCCAGCCGGGCAGTCCGCGCGAGGTCTGCAGCGCCTCACGGGCGGTCAGCGTCTCGCTGAAGGTCGCCGCGACGGTCGCCTCGGCGCCGGCCTTGCCGCCGAAGGCGGCGGCCGCGTCCCGCTGGAACCAGCGGGTCACCAGCAGCGTCAGCGGCAGGAACACCACCAGCTGGACGAGCAGCAGCAGCCAGGAGTACCCGGCGAGCACCACCAGGGTGAACACCAGGGTCGCCGCCGAGGCCACCAGGTTGCGCAGGTGCAGGCGGACGAACGCGGCGAGTTCGGCCACCTCGCCGGTCGCCCGGCGCAGCAGCTCCCCGCTGCGGTGGGTCTCCAGGAAGCGCAGCGGCGCGGTGGCGAGGTTCTCCACGCACCGCTCCCGCAGGGTGCGGACGACCTGTTCGCCGGCCCGGATGAGCAGCAGTTCGCCGGCCCTGGCGAAGCCCAGCTGGGCGAGTGCCAGCAGCACGAGCAGCACGACGGCGACGGCGAGTCCGGTGCGGTCCCCGGAGGTGACGGCGTTGGCGGCCAGGCCGATCAGCGGCGCGACGGCCACCAGGGCCGCCGAGTCGGCCAGGCCGACGCCGAGCGCGACGGCGAGGCGGCCGCGGTGCGGGCGCAGGTACGGTGCGGCCCGGCGCAGCACCGCGTGCTGGTCGGCCTCCTCCTGGAGCAGGGGCTGCTCAGCCACGGCCGGCCTCCCCCGCGCTCACGGTCACGGGGGTCACTGAGGTCACTGAGGTCGATGAGGTCACTGCGGGCCTTTCGGTGGGTTCGGCCGGCGCGAGGATCCGGACGACCCGGTCGGCGGCCGCCAGGACGGCACTGCGGTGGGTGGTGAAGACGACGGTGCGGCCTTCGGCCCAGCCGCGCAGCCGGTCCAGGACGAGCTGTTCGGTACCGGTGTCCAGGGCCGAGGTGGAGTCGTCGAGCAGCAGCAGCACCGGGTCGCCGAGCAGCGCCCGGGCGATCGCCAGTCGCTGGACCTGACCGCCGGACAGGGCGGTTCCGCCCTCGCCGAGTTCGGTGCCGTAGCCGTCCGGCATCGCGCTGAGCTGGTCGTGGATGCCGGCGATCCGGCAGGCCTCGTACAGCGCCTCGTCGTCGAGGTCACGCCCGAGCCGGAGGTTGTCGGCGACCGTGCCGGAGAGCAGCACGGGGCGTTGGGCGACGTACGCGATCCGGGTGCGGACCTCGTCCAGGGCGACGGTGCGCAGGTCGGTGCCGCCGTAGGCGACCGTCCCGGTGTCCGGGTCGTCGAGGCGGACGGCCAGCCGCAGCAGGGTGCTCTTGCCGGCGCCGGTGGCCCCGGACAGCGCGACGAACTCGCCGTGCCGGACGGTGAGGTCGAGCGGGCCGAGCACGGTGCGGCCGTCCCGGACGGCGCTGACGCCGGTGAGGGTGAGGTCTCCGGTGGCGGGCAGCGGCCGGGCGTCGGCCGGGGCGGGCTCGGTCACGTCGGGCTGCAGGGAGAGGGCCTCGTCGATGCGGGCGGCGGCGACGTCGGCCTGCCCCCGCTCCAGCAGCCGGTCGACCAGGACCCGGGTCGCCAGCGTGATGATGGCCATCCAGGAGGTGAACGCGACCAGGGCGCCCAGGGTGAGCCGGCCGTCCATCACCGCCAGGCCGCCGATGCCGACGCCTGCGGCGACGGCCAGGCGGGGGACGAACGGGGCGACGGCGGCCCAGGTCGCCTCGATCCGGGCGGCCGTGACGGTGCGCTCGGTGACCTCGGCGCTGGCAGTGTGGTGCCGTTCGACGAGCGGGCGGTGGCCGCCGGTGCCGCGCAGGCCGGTGCCGACCTGCAGCAGGTCGGCGACGGCGTCGGCCCGCACGCCGTGCACCCGGGAGAGCTCCCCGCTGGCGGCGGCGAACCGCTTGGGGAAGTAGAGGTTGACCCAGACCAGGAACGGCAGCGTGGCGAGGGTGACCAGCAGCAGGCTGAGGTCGAGGGCGGCGAGGGCGGGCAGCACCACGACGAAGGTGGTGCCGAGCACCACCCAGATCGCGAGGCCGTGCACCCACTCGCGGACGAGGTCGGTGTCGCGGGTGGCCCGCATCGCGAGGTCGCCGTGGCCCCGGGAGGCGAGGGCGGCGCGGTCGAGGCCCGACAGGTGGCGCAGCAGCCGCGAGCGCAGGTCGGCGCCGACCTTGGCGTCGGCGTAGCCGGACCAGTACTGCCAGCCGTAGAGGCCGGCGAACTGGACGAGCGCGGTGACGGCGGTGGCCCCGCACCAGAACAGCAGGGCGCCGCCGTCGTCCTTGCCGAGCCCGTCGTCCAGGGCCCGCTGGACGCACCACGGGACGGCGAGCAGGGCGACCTGCCGGATCGCGGCGGCGATCATCGCGACCGCGACGGTCGCCCGGTGCGGGCGCAGCGAGCCGCGCAGCAGGGCGCGGGCGCGCCGGCGGCGTTCGGGCGAGAGCGCGCCGGGCGCCAGGTCCTCGTCGGCCAGCTGTTCGGCGGTCAGCTGAAGGGGGTGGTCGGCCGGGTCCGTCTGTGGGGTGCTCACGTCGATCGGTAGTCCGTCTGGTCGCAGCGGTCAGGGCCCGGAGCGGGGGGACGGCGTGCCGCCGTCCCCCGTGGCTCCGTCAGGCGTGGACGGACTCGGTGCGCGCGACCAGCGAGGCCGGCCGCATGTCCGTCCAGGTGGCGTCGACGTACTCGGTGCAGCCCTGGCGGGTGTCCTCGCCGTGGGTGACCGTCCAGCCGGCCGGGATCTCCGCGAAGGCGGGCCACAGCGAGTGCTGGTTCTCGGCGTTGACGAGGACGTAGTAGCGGGCGTCGTCGTCCTCGAAGGGGTTGGTCGCGGTCATGGTCGTACTCCTCGGGTTGTTCGGGCGTCAGGGGGTGTCAGGGGGTGTCAGGGGGTCAGTCGGAGCAGGGGGTGGCCGTGCCCCCGGGGATGTCGAGGGCCACGTCCACCGTCCGCTCGACCAGGAACTCGGCGAGCGCGGCGACGGTGGGCCGGGTCAGCAGGTCGGCGAGGGACAGGGCGCCCTCGAAGTCCGCCCGCAGACGCTGGAGCAGCGACAGCGCGAGCAGGGAGTGCCCGCCGAGGTCGAAGAAGTTCTCGTCGACACCGAGGCCGGGCAGTCCCAGTACCTCGGCGAAGGCGGCGTGCACCACCTTCTCGCTGGCGTACCGGGGCTCCCTCAGCGGTCCGGCCGTCGTGAAGTCGGCTGCGCCGGGCGCGGGGAGAGCCTTGCGGTCGAGCTTGCCGTTGACGGTCAGCGGCAGCTCGTCGAGCACGACGAACGCGGACGGGACCATGTACTCCGGCAGGCGCCCGGCAAGCATACGACGGACCACGGGGGTCTCGATAAGGGTACCCTCACTCGGCACCAGGTAGGCGGCGAGGCGCTTCACGCCGGGGGTGTCCTCGCGGACCACGACCGCCGCCTGCGCGACCCCGGGATGCTCCGCGATCGCGTCCTCGATCTCACCCGGCTCCACCCGGTAACCCCGGATCTTCACCTGGTCGTCCACCCGCCCCAGGAAGTCCAGCAGACCGTCCTGACGCCACCGCACCACATCACCCGTGCGGTACATCCGACCACCCGGCTCACCGAACGGATCCGCCACGAACCGCTCCGCCGTCAGACCCGGCCGGTTCAGATACCCCCGCGCCAGACCCACACCCGACACGTACAACTCACCCGCCACACCCACCGGCACCGGCCTCAGCGAAGCGTCCAGCACATGCGCCCGGGTGTTCCAGATCGGCCGGCCCACCGTCGCCGTCGCCGAATCCAGCGTCCCACCGCCCAACGTGTTGATCGTGTACTCCGTCGGCCCGTACAGGTTGTAACCCATGACACCGGGCGTCTCCCGCAGCCTCGACCACAACGTCTCCGCCACCGCCTCACCACCCAGCAGCACCAGCACCGGACGATGCCGACCCTCGTCCAGCAGACCCCGGTCGACCAGCGCCTGCGCGTAGGAGGGGGTGACGTTGATGACGTCGATCTCGTACGCGGCGCAGTAGGCGGACAGCGCCTCGGCATCGCGGCGCAGCGACTCGTCCATCACATGGACTTCGTGGCCCTCGACCAGCCAGAGCAGCTCCTCCCACGACATGTCGAAGGAGAACGAGACCGTGTGCGCGATCCGCAGCCGGCGGCCGCCCGCCGA
>NZ_JBHUWW010000047.1:0-55463 GCF_042669755.1 Kitasatospora sp. NPDC057223
CGCCGGGTGGATACCCGTCGCGGCGCCCCTCGCGCACTGTCGTCCCGCTGCCGGAGCGGTCAGCCGAGCTCCGGCGCCCCGGCCTCGGCGGGGTCGGCGCCCTTGGCGGCGGCGCGGGCCGCGGCCCGCTCCTGGAGGCTCTGCTCCGGCGTGGCGGCGTCGTACTCCTCGCCGTACGCGCCCTTCGCCGGGCGGCGCCGGCGCAGCGGCGGCTCGACGCCGTCGGCCAGCCGCCGGGAGGTGAGCAGGAAGCCGGTGTGGCCGATCATGCGGTGGTCCGGGCGGACGGCCAGGCCCTCCAGGTGCCAGGTGCGGACCATGGTCTCCCAGGCCTGCGGCTCGGTGAAGGTGCCGTGGTCGCGCAGCGCCTCGACGGTCTTCGACATCTGCGTGGTGGTGGCCACGTAGCAGCAGATCAGGCCGCCGGGGACGAGCGCCTTGGACGCCACGTCCAGGCACTCCCAGGGGGCCAGCATGTCGAGGATCACGCGGTCGACGTCGGCCTCGACCAGGTTGTCCTGGAGGTCGCCGACGGTGAGCTTCCACGCCGGGTGCGGTCCGCCGAAGTAGCGCTCGACGTTGCTCTTGGCGATGTCCGCGAAGTCCTGGCGGCGCTCGTAGGAGGCCAGCAGGCCGGTGTCGCCGACGGCGCGCAGCAGGTAGGTGCTGAGCGCGCCGGAGCCGACGCCGGCCTCGACCACGCGGGCACCGGCGAAGATGTCGGCCATCGCCAGGATCTGCCCCGCGTCCTTGGGGTAGATCACGGCGGCGCCGCGCGGCATGGACAGGACGTAGTCGGGGAGCAGGGGGCGCAGCGCGAGATACGGGACGTTACCCGTGGTGCGCACGACCGTGCCCTCGGGGGCGCCGATCAGCTCGTCGTGGGGGAACGCACCCTTGTGGGTGTGGAACTGGTTCCCGGCCTGGAGCGTGAACGTGTAGTGGCGGCCCTTGGGGTCGGTCAGCTGGACCTGGTCCCCGACCTGGAAGGGCCCGCGTCGGCGGGTGGCACCGGTCGGTTCGGACATGCCCACAATCCTAAGGGCTGACGGGCGCCCCACCGACCACGGTGATCACAGTGGTCACAGCGGGCCGGGCCGGGCGCGGGCCGTCAGTGCCCGGCGACGGCCCTGCTGAGCCGCTGCTCCAGGTCGGTGAGCGCGACCACGCCGTACACGGATCCGTCCGCGGCGACCGCCAGGTACTCGCTGGCGGGGGTCGCCCGGACGGCCTTCAGCAGGTCCTCGCCGGCCAGGTCGACGGGCAGCCGCAGGCCGGGCTCCAGGTCGCGGGCGAGGGCGCCGACGGCGATCCAGGGCCGCCGGTGCTCGGGCACCGCCCGGACGGCGGACTCGCGGACCAGGCCGGTCGGCTCGCCCCGCCCGTCCACCACCAGGACGGCGCCGGCCTCGGCCTCGCGGGCCCGGCGCAGCGCCTCGCCGAGCGGGGTGTCGGCGGTGACCGGGACGGCCCGGCGGGCCAGGTCGCGGACCAGCAGGGCCGGCAGCGCCTCCTTGAGCCGGGCGTTGCGGACGGCGCCGACCGCGCCGTTCCAGATGATCGCGGCCAGGATCGCGGCCAGCACCGCGTCGATGACGGTGTCGGTGCCGGTGCGCTCCACGCCGTCGCGGGAGGCGCTGAACAGCGGCAGGCCGATCAGGACGGCGACGGCCAGGCCCCGGCCGACCCAGGAGGCGGCCACGGTGCCCGCCATCGGGCGGCCGGTGAGGCCCCAGACGACGGCGCGCAGCATCCGGCCGCCGTCCAGCGGCAGGCCGGGCAGCAGGTTGAAGGCGGCGACCACGAAGTTGCTGGCGGTCAGGCCGGCCAGCAGCACGCCGGGGACGCTGGACAGCTCGACGAGCCGGCCGGCCGCCAGGAAGACGCCGCCGAGCACGAGCGAGAGCAGCGGGCCGACGAAGGCCAGCCAGAACTCCCGGGCGGGGGTTTGCGCCTCGTTCTCGATCTCCGACACGCCGCCGAGGAACTGGAGCTGGATCCGGCGCACGCCGAGCTTGTAACGGAGCGCGACCACGGTGTGGGCCAGTTCGTGCACCAGGACGGAGGCGTAGAAGGCGATCGCGAAGGACAGCGAGACCAGGTAGCGGGTGCCGCCCAGCTCGGGCAGCACCCGGGCGAGCTGGTCGCCGAAGATCCAGGTGATCAGCGCCGCGATGACGAACCAGGACGGGGTGACGTAGACCGGCACGCCGAAGGGCCGTCCCATCAGGATGCCGCCGCGCGGCTCCGGGCCGCCGGGCGGGGGCCCGTCCGCGCCGGGTGCCTTGCCGGACGGTGGCTGCTCGGAGGTCTGCTGCCCCCTGGTGTCGCTCACCGTTGTCCCTTCAGCTCGTCGTCCCCGTGGTGTGCCGCGCCGTCCGTCTGCTCCGGCGGGCCGTCGGCGTCGGGTGCCGGGGCCGCCCGCCCACGCTACGTGATCTCCGGCGGATTCCGGTGCCCGCCCCTCCCACACCTGGTTCTACCCGCCCCGGGGGCTCCCGGCACCGGTCGTGTCAGTGCCGTGGCAGCGGAATGTCAGCGCCGGGCCATAGGGTCAGGGCATGCACCAGACCGACCACGGCCCGACCGCCGAGGCGCCGGCCCGCCGGGCCGCGCCCCCGACCGGGCTGTCCCCGTCGCGTGCGGGGGACTTCCTGACCTGTCCGCTGCTCTACCGGCTCCGGGTGATCGACAAGCTGCCCGAGCCGCCCAGCTCGGCCGCCACCCGCGGCACCCTCGTCCACGCCGTCCTGGAGCGGCTCTTCGACAGCCCCGCCGCCGAGCGGACGCCGGAGCGCGCGCTCGGCCTGCTGCGCCCCCAGTGGGAGCGGCTGCTCGGCGAGCGGCCGGAGCTGGCGTCCCTGTTCGGCGGCGGCGAGGGCGGCCCGGAGCCGGACGGCGCGGCGCTGACCCGCTGGCTGGCGGACGCCGAGAAGCTGCTCGGCCAGTGGTTCAGGCTGGAGGACCCGACCCGGCTGCACCCCGTGGAGCGCGAGCTGTACGTGGAGACGGCGCTGGAGTCCGGCCTGCTGCTGCGCGGCTACATCGACCGGGTGGACGTCGCACCGACCGGTGAGGTCCGGCTGGTCGACTACAAGACCGGGCGGGCGCCCTCGCGGGACTTCGAGGGCAAGGCCATGTTCCAGATGAAGTTCTACGCCCTGGTGGTGTGGCGCTGGAAGGGCGTGATCCCCAAGCGGTTGCAGCTCGTCTACCTGGGCGGCGGCGGGGACGTGGTCTCCTACGACCCGGACGAGGCGGACCTGCTCGCGGTGGAGCGCAAGCTGCTGGCGCTGTGGGAGACCATCTCGCAGGCGGTCGCCAGCGGCGAGTTCCCCGCCACCCGGAACCGGCTCTGCGACTGGTGCGACCACAAGGCGAGCTGCCCGGAGTTCGGCGGCACTCCCCCGCCGTACCCGCTGCCGCTGCTGACGCAGGCCCCGGCACCGGCCGTCCCGGCCGCGCGGCCTGCCTCCGCCCCACCCTCCCGACCTGACCACGACGACCCCGCGGGCACGACGCCCAAGGGGTCGGACGAGTACGTGAACAAGGAGTCCTAGGTGACGATCCGAGTGCTGCTGGTCGACGACCAGCCGCTGCTGCGCACCGGCTTCCGGATGATCCTGGAGGCCGAGTCCGACCTGGTGGTGGTCGGTGAGGCCGGCGACGGGCAGCAGGCGCTGGACCAGGTCCGGGCGCTGCAGCCCGACGTGGTGCTGATGGACATCCGGATGCCCCGGATGGACGGCGTGGAGGCCACCCGCCGGATCGCCGGCCCCGGCCGCGACGGCCCGGCCAAGGTGCTGGTGCTGACCACCTTCGACCTGGACGAGTACGTGGTCGAGGCACTGCGGGCGGGCGCCAGCGGCTTCCTGCTCAAGGACGTCCCGGCCGAGGAGCTGGTGCAGGCGATCCGGGTGGTCGCGGACGGCGCCGCGATGCTCGCCCCGAGCATCACCCGCCGCCTGCTGGACATGTACGCCACCAAGCTCCCCTCCGGTGACGAGGCGCCGCCGCAGGCGCTGACCGCACTGACCGAGCGTGAGCTGGAGGTGCTCCGGCTGGTCGCCCGCGGCCTGTCGAACGCCGAGATCGCGGCCGAGCTGTTCGTCAGCGAGACGACGGTGAAGACGCACGTCGGCCATGTCCTGACGAAGCTCCAGCTGCGCGACCGGGTGCAGGCCGCGGTGTACGCGTACGAGAGCGGGCTGGTGCGGCCGGGCGCGCAGTAGCAGGCGGTGGCAGGCCGTAGCAGGCAGTAGGGCCGCAGCAGCCCGCGGCGGCGTGAACGACGGTGGCCCGTCCGCTCCTGTGCACCAGGAGGAGCGGACGGGCCACCGCGCTGTGGGGCCGCCCGCTCCGGTCGCACCCGGGGCCGGCGGCATCGGTGCTACTTGCTGCGGCCGATCTCCCAGAAGCGGAACACGCCGGTGGTGTCGACCGTCGACTCCACGCCGGTGATGTTCGAGCGGGAGGCGTAGAAGGCCTTTGCCTGGAAGATCGGGATGAGCGGCACGCCCTCGGCGGTGATGTTCTGCATCTGCGCGAAGGTGGGGCCGGCGGCGGACCGGTCGGCCTGCACGAGGCTCTCCGGCACCAGCTTGTCGCTGATCCGGGGGTCGTTCCAACCGGTGTGGTAGGCACCGCCGTTGACGACGAGCGGGGCGACGAAGTTGTCCGGGTCCGGGTAGTCGGCCGTCCAGCCGATGGTGTAGGCCTGGTAGATCCCGGCCGTCCAGCCCTTCTTGAACTTGTCCCAGTCGCTCTCCTGCTGGACCGTCACCTGGAACAGGCCGCTGGCCTCCAGCTGCTTCTTGATCTCGGCGCTCTCGGCGCCCTCGGCCCGGGCCCGCGACCAGGTGAGGCTCATCTTCACCGGCAGCGCGACCTTGGCCGCGGTCAGGATCTGCTTGGCCTTCGCGATGTCCGGGTCGCCGTACCGGTCGAAGAAGGCGGTGTTGTGGCCGAGCACACCGGCCGGCACCACCGAGTAGAGCGGCTGGACCGTCCGGGCGTAGACGTCGCGGGCGAGCACCTTGCGGTCGAGCAGCTGCGCGACGGCCTGGCGGACGGCGGGGTTGCCGGTGACCGGGTCCTTGGTGTTGAAGGCCAGGTAGCGGGTCTCGGAGCTCTCGCCGTCGGCGACCTGCACGGCTGTCTTGCCGGCCTGCACGTCGGCCATGTACCCGGCGGCCGCGCCCGGGTCGAGGCTGTTGTCGGTGAGGTCGACCTCGCCGGAGTCCAGGGCGGCCTTGAGGTCCGAGCCCTTGTTGAAGTACCTGAGGGTGAACTTCTTGTTCCGGAGGAGCTCGTCGCCCTTGTACTCGTCGTTGGCGACCAGCGTCACCCTGCCGGGGACCTTGGTGCCGCCGTCGGAGGCCATGTCCTCCAGCGAGTCGATCTTGTAGGGGCCCGAGCCGACGAGCTTGTCGTTGGCGAGCAGCTTGTCGGCGGGGAAGACCTGGTGGTCGACGATCGAACCGGCCGCGCTCGCCAGCTTGGCGGGCAGCACCGCGTCCGGCTGGGAGAGGTGGAAGACCACCTCGCTGTCGCCCTTCGCCTCGACCGACTTGACCGAGTCGAGCAGCGAGGAGGGCCCGTTCTCGTCCTTGATCTTCGTCATCCGGTCGATGGAGAAGACCACGTCCTGGGCGGTCAGCGCGTGGCCGTTGGAGAACTTCAGCCCGGGGCGCAGCGTGCAGTGGTAGGTCGTGGCGTCGGCGCCGGTGAACTCGCAGGACTGCGCGGCGTCCGGGACGGGGGAGGTGCTCGCCGCGGGGAACTTCAGCAGCGACTGGAAGGTGTTGTGCAGCAGCAGCCAGGAGCCGTTGTCGTAGGCGCCGGCCGGGTCCAGCACGTTCGTGACGCTGGTGGTCCCCATCACGATCGCCCCGCCCGGGTCCGAGCCGGTGACGGCCTTGGTGACGGAGCCGCAGCCCGCGACCGTGGTGGCGACCAAGCCGGCGCAGGTGAGCACTGCCAGTCGGTGAACTGAAGTCATGCGGGTGCGTCCTTCTCGGTGCGGCCGGCGGTGTGTGCCGGTGGCCTCCGCGCCACCTCTCCCGATCGGGAGTGCGCCGGTGCGGCCGGGTGCCCCGCACCCGCCGGTGGACGGGGTTGCCCGTCGTCGGCGGTGGCGTGGCGTGGGGGTGTGGGCCCGCGGCCGTCCGCCGGCCGGGTGTGGTGTGCCGGCCGGTGGGGACTGCGGGTGGGAATCGATCGAAGGTAGCCTGCCACACCGGTACGGCATCGATCCCACCCGTGCACGGGGCTTCTCCGCACGGCCCGGCCGGTCCGACGGGGCGTCGGGCGGACGAGTTGTCAGCTAATGCCCGTTTTCTCCCGCTGTAACGGGCGTGTCCGATGATCGGACGGAAGCTACTTGCCGGTACCAGGAGTTGACGGTGAGACGACAATCACATGGATTAAATGATCACCATCACAGGACCGTCACACTCGCGAGGCGACCAGCGACCGCAGCAGTTCCAGATCGACGTGCTCCAGCGAGGGCACCACGAGGCGGCCGGGGCCCGGCTCGATGGCCGCCACCGACGGCACCGCGATCACCGGGCAGCCCGCCGCCTCGCCCGACCGCACCCCGGTGGGGGCGTCCTCGACCACCACACAGCGGGCCGGCTCCGCCCCGAACCGGCGCACCGCCTCCAGGTACGGGTCGGGGTGCGGCTTGGTACGCGGCACCTCGTCCCCCGCGAGCGAGAAGGCGAAGTGGTGCGCACCGAGGCTTTCGAGCACGATGTCGATGATGTGCCGGTGCGAGGCCGACACCAGCGCCGCCGGGACGCCGTGCGCGGCCAGCGTGTTCAGCAGCCGCTCGGCGCCCGGCATCAACGGCACCCCGCCGGCCAGCAGGCCCACGAAGCGCTCGTTGATCAGCGTGGTCAGGTCGGCCGGCGCGAGATCCACGCCGGTGGCGGAGAGCAGGTAGTCGATCACCCGGCTCATCGGGCCGCCCACCACGTGCGCCCGGTCGTTCTCGTCCAGGACGTGGCCCAGCTCGGCGAAGAGCGACACCTCCGCCTGCCACCAGAAGTCCTCGGTGTCGACCAGCGTCCCGTCCATGTCCAGCAGCACCGCCTGCAGGCCGGGCCCGTCGGCGTGGTCGAGGGCCAGGGTGGCGGTGGAGATGGTCGTCATGGCGGGATCCTTCCGTTCGTGCACACCCGGCTCTGCCCCCGGGGACGGCACAGGCCGGCCCGCTGGTGAGCGGACCGGCCCGTTCAGGATGATCCAGGATACGCCCGGATCCCCGGAATGACGCGAACGCAGGGCGACAGGCGCACTACCGCGCGTTGAAGTACTTGGCCTCGGGGTGGTGGATGACGATCGCGTCGGTGGACTGCTCCGGGTGGAGCTGGAACTCCTCGGAGAGCACCACGCCGATCCGCTCCGGCTTCAGCAGGTCGGCGATCTTGGCGCGGTCCTCCAGCTCCGGGCAGGCCCCGTAGCCGAGCGAGAAGCGCGCACCCCGGTACTTCAGCGCGAACATGTCCTTCACGTCCTGCGGGTCCTCGCCGGAGAAGCCCAGCTCGAAGCGGACCCGGGCGTGCCAGAACTCGGCCAGCGCCTCGGCGAGCTGGACGGACAGGCCGTGCAGCTCCAGGTAGTCGCGGTAGGCGTCGGCCTTGAACAGCTCGTTGGCGGCCTCCGAGATCCGGTTGCCCATGGTGACCACCTGAAGGCCCAGCACGTCCTTCTCGCCCGACTCCTCCGGGCGGAAGAAGTCCGCGAGGCACAGCCGGCGCCCGCGCCGCTGGCGCGGGAAGGTGAACCGGGTGTGCTCGCTGCCGTCCTCGTTGAAGACCAGCAGGTCGTCGCCCTTGGACGCGGCCGGGTAGTAGCCGTAGACCACGGCCGCCTCCAGCCAGCCCTCGGTCTGCAGCCGGTCCAGCCACATCCGCAGCCGCGGCCGGCCCTCGGTCTCCACCAGCTCCTCGTACGAGGGACCGCCGCTGCGCGCCGCCTTCAGGCCCCACTGGCCCTTGAACAGCGCGTCCTCGTCCAGCCAGGAGGCGTAGTCCGCGAACGGGATGCCCTTGACGATCCGGTCGCCCCAGAACGGCGGGGCCGGCACCGGGTTGTCGACGGACACGTCCGAGCGGATCTGCCCGAGGTTCGGCTCGGGCTCCTCCACCACCTCGACCCGGGCGTGCCGGCGCTGCTTGAGCTCCGGCAGCGTCGCCCCGGGCACCCCGCGCTTGACCGCGATCAGCGCGTCCATCAGGCGCAGGCCCTCGAACGCGTCGCGGGCGTAGCGGACCTCGCCCTCGTAGATCTCGTGCAGGTCCTGCTCGACGTAGGCGCGGGTCAGGGCCGCGCCGCCGAGGATCACCGGGAACTCGGCGGCCAGCTTGCGCTGGTTGAGCTCCTGGAGGTTCTCCTTCATGATCACGGTCGACTTCACCAGCAGGCCGGACATGCCGATGACGTCCGCCCGGTGCTCCTGCGCCGCGTCCAGGATCGCCGAGACGGGCTGCTTGATGCCCAGGTTGACGACCGTGTAGCCGTTGTTCGACAGGATGATGTCGACCAGGTTCTTGCCGATGTCGTGGACGTCGCCCTTGACGGTGGCGAGCACGATGGTGCCCTTGCCCTCGTCGTCGGACTTCTCCATGTGCGGCTCCAGGTGCGCCACGGCGGTCTTCATGACCTCCGCCGACTGGAGCACGAACGGCAGCTGCATCTGGCCCGAGCCGAACAGCTCGCCGACCACCTTCATGCCGGCCAGCAGCGTGCTGTTGACGATCTCCAGCGCCGGGCGCTGCGTCAGCGCCTCGTCGAGGTCCGTCTCCAGGCCCTTGCGCTCGCCGTCGATGATCCGGCGCTGGAGCCGCTCCTCCAGCGGCAGCGCGGCCAGCTCCTGCGCCTTGGTCTCCGCGCTGGAGGCCGCCGAGACGCCCTCGAACAGCTGGAGCAGCTTCTGCAGCGGGTCGTACGCCGGCTCGTCACCCTGCTCGGGGCGCCGCCGGTCGTAGACCAGGTCGAGGGCGACCTGGCGCTGCTCGTCGGGGATCCGGGCCATCGGCAGGATCTTCGAGGCGTGCACGATCGCCGAGTCCAGACCGGCCTCGACGCACTCGTGCAGGAAGACCGAGTTGATCACCTGGCGGGCGGCCGGGGAGAGTCCGAAGGAGATGTTCGACAGGCCCAGCGTGGTCTGCACCGCCGGGTGGCGGCGCTTCAGCTCGCGGATCGCCTCGATGGTCTCGATGCCGTCGCGGCGCGACTCCTCCTGGCCGGTGCCGAGCGTGAAGGCCAGGCAGTCCACCAGGATGTCGTACTCGGCGATGCCGTACTCGCGGCCGAGCTGCTCGATCAGCCGCTCGGCGATCGCGACCTTCTTCTCGGCGGTGCGGGCCTGGCCCTCCTCGTCGATGGTCAGCGCGACCAGGCCGGCACCGTGCTCCCGGGCCAGCGCGGCGACCTTGCCGAACCGGGTGTCCGGTCCGTCGCCGTCCTCGTAGTTCACCGAGTTCAGCAGCGCCCGGCCGCCCAGCATCTCCAGGCCGGCCCGGAGCACGTCCGTCTCGGTGGAGTCGAGCACGATCGGCAGCGTGGAGGCGGTCGCCAGCCGGCCGGCGATCTCCTTCATGTCGGCGACGCCGTCGCGGCCGACGTAGTCGACGCAGAGGTCCAGCAGGTGCGAGCCGTCGCGGATCTGCTCGCGGGCGATCTCCACGCAGGCCTGCCAGTCGGCCGCCAGCATCGAGTCGCGGAACTTCTTCGAGCCGTTGGCGTTGGTGCGCTCGCCGATCGCCAGGTACGAGGTGTCCTGCCGGAACGGCACCGACTGGTACAGCGAGGCGGCGGCCGGCTCCGGCTGCGGGTCGCGCCGGGTGATCTCGCGTCCGCGCACCCGCTCGACCACCTGGCGCAGGTGCTCGGGGGTGGTGCCGCAGCAGCCGCCGACCAGCGAGAGGCCGTACTCACGGGTGAAGGTGTCGTGCGCGTCGGCCAGCTCGGCGGGGCTCAGCGGGTAGTGCGCGCCGTCCTTGCCCAGCACCGGCAGACCGGCGTTCGGCATGCAGGACAGGCCGATCCGGGCGTTCTTCGCCAGGTAGCGCAGGTGCTCGCTCATCTCGGCGGGGCCGGTGGCACAGTTCAGGCCGATGTAGTCCACGCCGAGCGGCTCCAGCGCGGTGAGCGCGGCGCCGATCTCCGAACCCAGCAGCATGGTGCCGGTGGTCTCCACCGTCACCTGCACGATCAGCGGCAGGTCGATGCCGGCCTCGGCCAGTGCCAGCTTGCTGCCCAGGATGGCGGCCTTGGTCTGCAGCAGGTCCTGGCTGGTCTCCACCAGCAGCGCGTCGGCGCCGCCCGCGATCAGACCGGCGGCATTCGTCCGGAAGCCGTCCCGCACGGTCGCGTACGGGATGTGGCCGAGCGTCGGCAGCTTGGTGCCGGGGCCGATGGAACCGAGCACCCAGCGGGTGCGTCCGTCCTCGTAGGAGTCGGCCACCTCGCGGGCGATCCGGGCACCGGCCTCGGACAGCTCGAAGATCCGCTCCGGAATGTCGTACTCGCCGAGGGCCGAGAGGTTCGCACCGAAGGTGTTGGTCTCCACGCAGTCCACGCCGACCGAGAAGTACGCCTCGTGGACGGAGCGCACGATGTCGGGCCGGGTGATGTTGAGGACCTCGTTGCAGCCCTCCAGGTCCTGGAAGTCCTCCAGCGTCGGGTCCTGCGCCTGGAGCATCGTGCCCATCGCCCCGTCCGCGACCACGACCCGGGTCAGGAGGGCTTCACGCAGGGCGTTCGCACGCTCCTGCTGGACGGTGGACGGGGTGGCTGCAGTGGCCATGGGGCTTCTCCCTGGGTGCGACGGCTGTCGGCTTTGCGCTCCCGCCGAATCGGGGGTGCACCAGGTCAGGGTATCCGCCCTGGTGCCCGGGCCGCCGGAGCGTTTCGTATCCTGAGCTTTCGATCACCACGGGGGGCAGTGATGAAGTCGGTCCGAGCACGCCTGCGCAGGGCCGCGGGGGCGGCCCGCAGGCGGTGGCGGGGGTGGTCGCGGACCCGGAAAGCCCTGGTGACGGCCGTCGTGGCATTCGGCGTAGTGGCGGTGCCGGTGGGCACGGCCGCCGCCGCGCTCCGGCTGCAGTACGCGGGCGAGCCGTCGGCGGACGCCCGCAGCCGGGGCCGCGACGCCCTCTGGCTCGGACACGCCTGGGTGGACGGCCGCAAGGGCGACGCCGACCTGCGCGCCCTGGCGGCGCAGCTCGCCGGCACCGGCATCCGCGACCTGTACGTCCACACCGGCCCGCTGGAGCACGACGGCAGCCTGGACGCGAAGCTCTACCCGAAGGCCGGCTGGCTCAACGAGGCCGCCGGCCGGCTGCTGCCGGGCGTCCGGGTGCAGGCCTGGCTGGGCGACGTGGTGAAGCCGGAGAAGGCCGGGCTGGACCTGGAGGACCAGGCCTCGCGCGACCGGGTCACGGCCTCCGCGCGGCAGGTGCTGGACGCCGGCTTCGACGGGGTGCACTTCGACATGGAGCCGATCCGCCCCGACTCGGCCGGCTGGCTCGCCCTGCTCGACCAGGTGCACGCGGTGACCGCCGCGCGCGGCGTGCCGCTGTCGGTGGCCGCCCCACAGATCGACCCGCTGCCCGGCCTGCACGTGCTGACCACCGGCCTGAGCGGGCACGGCAAGTGGTGGTCGCAGGCGTACTTCGCCGAGACCGCCCGCCGGGTCGAGCAGATCGCGGTGATGTCGTACGACACCGGCATGGTCCTGGAGTCGCTGTACGGCGGGTACGTGGCCCAGCAGACCGCCCTCGCCCTGGAGGTCACCCCGCCGCAGGTGGACCTGCTGATGGGGCTGCCCGCGTACTGGGAGGACAGGTGGGGGCACTACGGCTCCGCCGAGACCGTCCGGGCCGCCGTGCGCGGCGTCCGGCTGTCACTCGGCCGCCACGCGCCGGACCGCCGGGCCTTCGGCCTCGCGCTGTACGTGGACTTCACGGCCACCCCCGAGGACTGGGCGGCCTACCGGCGCGGCTGGGTCGGCTGAGACGCTCCCCGGGGGCGGTCACGGTACCGCCCGGTGCAGGGCGATCAGCAGCCGCCAGACATCGCCCGCGACGCTCTCCGGCGTGCCTTCGACGCGGTCGTCCAGCCAGTCGGCCAGCACTCCGGTGAAGGCGGCCGCGACCGCCGAGGCCACCAGATCGGCGTGCCGGGCCCCCGCCAGCTCACGCTCGCTGCGGCTGCGTTCGCGCAGTTCGCGGTTGAGCAGTTCGCCGAGCGGGCCGCTGCCCCCGGGGCGCAGCAGGCTGCGGTAGAGCGCCACGTGCGCGGCCGTGTCGGCGAGGAAGGCGGCCAGCGCGGGCGGCGGGGCGGCCGGGTCGGGGACGCCGCGCCAGGCGTGCAGCGCGTCGACGGCCCGGCGGGCGACCTCGGCGCAGGCGTCCACCGCGAGCGACTGGAGGTCCTCGTGGTGCAGGTAGAAGGTGGCCCGGCCGAGCCCGGCCCGGCGGACCACCGCGGAGACGCTGACCTCGGCGAGAGGCCGCTCGGCGCACTCCGCGAGCAGGGCCTGCCGCAGCTTCTCCCGGGTGCGCTCGGCACGCGGGTCCCCGGCGGCACGGGGCTCGCCCGCGGCCCGGGGGGCGCCGGGCCCGCTCATCCGGCGGCCAGGACGGCGGCCAGGGCGAGCGCGCCGGGCAGGGCCTGGGCGAACAGGATCCGCCGGTTCGCGGTGGCCGCGCCGTAGAGGCCGGCCACGACGACGCAGCTGAGGAAGAAGACCTGGACGCGGTGGCCGGTGGGGTCGGCGGCGATCAGGCCCCAGACCAGGCCGGCCGACAGGAATCCGTTGTAGAGGCCCTGGTTGGCGGCGAGCGGCGCGGTGAGGCGGGCCGTCGCGGCGTCGAAGCCGGAGAGTTCGCGGCCGGGCCGTCGCTCCCAGAGGAACATCTCCAGCACCAGGATGTACGCGTGCAGGGCGGCGACGAGGCCGACCAGGACGTTGGCGGTGGTCTGCACGACCACTCACCGCCTTTCGGGGAGGCTGACAGCGCCCTTTCCTGGACACCTGTCCACAGTTTATGGACAGGTGTCCAGAAATGCCGGGCCCACCGGACGGTCAGTCGTCCCGCTGCAGGTACCCGGCGAGCGCGCCGAGGTAGCGCTCCAGGGACGCCGTGTACCCGAGCAGGTAGCGCGAGACGAAGCGGTAGAACGGGTTCCGGATCTCACCGCGCTCGACGACGGTGAGCGTGCAGCCGCCCGGCCAGGGCGTGAGCTCGTACGTCCAGGTGCCGCCGAACGGCAGCCTGGGGTCGGCGATCATCGTCACCAGCCGGAGCGGCGCGGTGGCGTCCACCAGCTTGTACGCGATGTCGCCGTGCTGCTCGTACTCGCGCCAGCAGATCCGGCCGCCCTCGTCCGGGAGGCGCTCGACCCGGGTCAGGCCCGGCCGCCAGAGCGGGTAGCGGTCGATGTCGGTGATCGCGTCCCAGACCGCCTCGGGCGGCCGGTGCAGCTCCACCGACCTGCGGGCGCGGTGCTCCAGCGGGAGGCAGCGGCCGAGCGCGAACACCGCCGCCGCGCTCACGGCCATCACACCGACGGCGGTCAACGGCCATCTGGTCATCGGCCCGGCTCCTCGTCTGCCGTCCTGCCCCCTGCCGTCCATCATCACGCCGGGAGCCCCGCGCGGCACCGGCCGCCACGGCCCGGGGCGGCGGGCGGTGCACGATGTCCACCGGATCCCGCAAACGCCGCACCGCGCGGCATCCGATCCGCGACACGGCGAAGGGCGGGCGCCGAAGCACCCGCCCCACCCGGCCGGCCGCCGGTCAGCTCCGCGCGCGCACCGGCGCGGTGGAGCCGCGGACCACCAGCTCCGGCTCGAAGAGCAGCTCGTCATGGGTCACCTTGACGCCGGCGATCTCGCCCGCGAGGAGTTCCACGGCGGCCCGGCCCATCGCCTCGATCGGCTGGCGGACGGTGGTCAGCGGCGGGTCGGTGCAGGTCATGAACGCGGAGTCGTCGTAGCCGATCACCGACACGTCCTCCGGCACGGAGAGCCCGGCCCGGCGCACCGCGCGGACGGCGCCCAGCGCCAGCGGGTCGCTCGCGCAGACGATGCCGGTGACACCCTGGCGCAGCAGGCGGGTGGTGGCGGCCTGGCCGCCCTCCAGGCTGAACAGGGCGCGCTCGACGCATTCGTCGGGCAGTTCCAGGCCGGCCTTGGCGGCGGCGGCGCGGGCGGCGTCGAGCTTGCGGCGGGAGGGCATGTGGTCGGCGGGGCCGAGCACCATGCCGATCCTGCGGTGGCCGAGCTGGTTCAGGTGGCCGATGGCCTGCTCGACCGCGACCGCGTCGTCGCAGGACACCCGCGGGAAGTCGAGGTGGTCGATGGCGGCGTTCAGCAGCACGGTGGGCAGGCTGCGCTCGGCGAGCCGGTCGTAGTGCTCGTGCGGGGCGTCGCCCTGGGCGTAGAGGCCGCCGAAGAACACGACTCCCGAGACGTGCTGCTCCAGCAGCAGGTCGACGTAGTCGGCCTCGGAGACGCCGCCCGCGGTCTGCGTGCACAGCACCGGGGTGAAGCCCTGGCCGGCCAGCGCCCCGCCGACGACCTCGGCGAAGGCCGGGAAGATCGGGTTCTGCAGCTCCGGCAGGACCAGCCCCACCAGCCGGGCCCGCTCGCCGCGCAGCTGGGTCGGCCGCTCGTAGCCGAGGACGTCGAGGGCGGTGAGGACCGCGGCCCTGGTCGCGTCGGAGACGCCGGGCTTCTCGTTCAGCACGCGGCTGACCGTGGCCTCGCTCACCCCGACCTTCTTGGCCACCTGGGCAAGTCGTCGTGTCATGCTTGCGATTGTACGACAGATCGCGCAATTAATTTGCGAAAACTTGCAAACATTCCAGTGCGCCTGCCTCGCTCCGGGAGGCCGCGACAACCCGGTGGATCAAGCGCCGCCCGTGTCGCAAACTGTCCGGACGGCCCCACCGCACAGCACCAACGCGCGCATCAAAGCCCGTAGGCTGGGCAAGTAGGGTCCATGGGGCGAGCTGCCCCATGAGTGGAGAGGTTCAACAGTCGGCAGCCGGCCAACGGCGCCCTCGCAGGCCCGGGAGGGCCGGGCGCGCGCGGCCGCCGGCCGACCGGAGGGAGACGCTGGGTGATCGAGTTGGAAGATGTTCCCGAGTTGATCGACCCGGTGATGGTCTGCGCCTTCGAGGGCTGGAACGACGCCGGCGACGCCGCGTCCGCCGCCGTGGCGCATCTGGACGAGACCTGGGCCGGCAAGGTGTTCGCCGCCCTGGACGCGGAGGACTACTACGACTTCCAGGTCAACCGGCCGACCGTCTGGCTGGACGGCGGCATCCGCCGGATCACCTGGCCGACCACCCGCCTGTCGGTGGTCCGGGTGACCGAGCCGAAGACCAGGGACCTCGTTCTCGTCCGCGGCATCGAGCCCAGCATGCGCTGGCGCTCGTACTGCAACGAGCTGCTCGGCTTCGCGCACGAGCTCGGCGTGGAGCTGGTGGTGATCCTCGGCGCCCTGCTCGGCGACACCCCGCACAGCCGCCCGGTGCCGGTCAGCGGAGTGACCTCCGACCCCGACCTGGCCCGAACGCTGGACCTGGAGGAGAGCCGCTACGAGGGCCCGACCGGGATCGTCGGCGTGCTCCAGGAGGCGTGCACGCACGCCGGGGTGCCGGCCGTGACGCTCTGGGCGGCGGTGCCGCACTACGTGGCCCAGCCGCCGAACCCGAAGGCGACCCTGGCCCTGGTCAACAAGCTGGAGGACCTGCTCGACCTGCGGATCCCGCCGGGCGAGCTGGGCGAGGACTCCCGCGCCTGGCAGCTCGGGGTGGACCAGCTCGCCGCCGAGGACAGCGAGGTGGCCGAGTACGTCCAGCAGCTGGAGGAGGCGCAGGACACCGCCGAGCTCCCGGAGGCGTCCGGCGACGCCATCGCCCGCGAGTTCGAGCGCTACCTGCGCCGCCGGGAGAACCTCGGCCCGACCGGCGAGAAGCCGGTCGCGGGGCACGCCACGGCCGAGCGGCCGGCCGAGCCCGAACCCGGCCCGAAGGACACCAAGACCGGTGAGGACGGGCCCGAACCGGGCACCGAGGACTAGGCCCGCAGGCCGTAGGACACGCCGAAGGGGCGTCAGGAGATCCTGGCGCCCCTTCGGCGTGCGGCCTGCGCAGGGTCAGAGCGCGACGCCGAGCAGTGCGTCCACGGTGCGGGAGACCAGGCCGGGGGCGCCGATGTCCTCGCCGCCGGACTCGGCCTGCTGCGCGGCCCAGCGGTCCACCGCGGCGAGCGCGGTGGCGGTGTCCAGGTCGTTCGCCAGCGCCGCGCGGACTTCGGCGAGCAGCGCGTCCGCCGGCGGGCCGTCGGGGCGGGAGACCGCCGCGCGCCAGCGGGCGAGCCGCTCCAGCGCCCCGTCCAGGGTGGCCTTCGTCCACTCCCAGTCCGAGCGGTAGTGGTGCCCGAGCAGGGCCAGCCGGATTGCCGCCGGGTCCACGCCCTCACGGCGCAGCGCCGAGACGAAGACCAGGTTGCCCCGGGACTTCGACATCTTGTGCCCGTCCAGCGCGACCATCCCGGCGTGCACGTACGCCTGGGCGTACGGGTGCTCGCCGGTGACCACCTGGGCGTGGGCCGCGCCCATCTCGTGGTGCGGGAAGGACAGGTCGCTGCCGCCGCCCTGGATGTCGAACGACATGCCGAGGTACCTCAGCGCGATCGCGACGCACTCGATGTGCCAGCCGGGCCGGCCGTGGCCGAGCTCGGTGTCCCAGGCGGGCTCGCCGGGGCGGGCCGCGAGCCAGAGCAGGGCGTCCAGCGGGTGCTTCTTGCCGGGGCGCTCGGGGTCGCCGCCGCGCTCGGCGAAGACCGGCCGCATGTCCGCGCGGCTGAGGCCGGAGACCTCGCCGAAGTGCGGGTCGGACTCGACGGAGAAGTAGATGTCGCCGTCCACGTCGTACGCGGCGCCGCTCGCCAGCAGCTTCTGCACCAGCGGCACGATCCACGGGATCGACTCGACGGCGCCGACGTAGTGGGCCGGCGGGAGCATCCGCAGGGCGGTCATGTCCTCGCGGAAGAGGGCCGTCTCGCGCTCGGCGAGCGCCGTCCAGTCCTGACCGGTGGCGACGGCGCGCTCCAGCAGCGGGTCGTCCACGTCGGTGACGTTCTGCACGTAGAGGACGTCGTGGCCGGCGTCCTTCCAGACGCGCTGCACCAGGTCGAACGTGTTGTAGGTGGCGGCGTGGCCCATGTGGGTCGCGTCGTAGGGCGTGATCCCGCAGACGTAGATCCGGGCGGTGCCGTCCTGCGGCACGACCTCCCGGATACAGCCCGCGGCGGTGTCGTGGATACGCAGGGGGAGCCCCTGACCAGGCAGGGCGGGAACCTCGGAGGCGGGCCAGGCATGCATGGGAACGACTCTAACCTTGCGATCATTTGAAAGCCTAACCAGTGCACAGGATCGGCTGGAATCCGTTGGCAGGGCCGCGTCCAGGGAGAGCATTCGGGGGTGTCGGGGCCCGGCGGCGCCCGTCCCGCAGGCTGTGGGGATCCTGCGGGACGGGGCCGCCGCCGGGCGGCTCGGGTCGGACCTCAGGCGCGCTGCCAGAGGGCCGGGACGTTCGGCGGCTCCCAGCCGGTGATCGCGGTGTGCCCCTGCAGGCACGTGTAGGCGAGCCCGGCGTAGGTGACCCGGGCACCCGCCGCGTAGGTCGTGCCGGCCGCCCAGACGCCCGCCGACGGGCTCGGGCTCCGGGTCGGGCTCTGCGACGGCGTCGGACTCGCGGAGGCGGTCGGGCTGGCGGAGGGCGACGGGGTCTGCGCCACGTCCAGCACGAAGTCGAAGGATCCGGCCCGGCCCGAGCCGACCTGCTGGACGGTCATCAGCAGGGCCGGGTCGTAGATGGTGTCGGTGCTGTTGCGCGGCTCCCCCGGGAAGTACAGCTGCGTGGTCAGGACCGGGCGGTTCGGCGCCTGGACCTTGACGTGGATGTGCCTGGTCCGGCCGGGGTAGAGGCCGGGCACGATCGTGGTGAGGCTGAACGCCCCCTGCGCGTTGGTGAACTGGTGGCCGCGGAAGGCGAACCCGGTGTTGTCGTAGGCCCCGTTGGTGTCCGCCTGCCAGAAGTCGAGCAGCACGCCGGCGATCGGCAGGCAGGCCCGCCCGAAGACGTACCCGCTGACGGTCAGCGGTGTACCGGGGGTGCTGCTCGTCACCAGCGAGGTGCGCAGCGGCGAGTTGGGCTTGAAGTACGGCCCCTCGGTCTGCTCGATGGTGGGGTGGTCGCCGTCGTCGCAGGTGGGGGTGAGGGCGAGCGGTCCGGCGGCCGGGCCCAGGTCACGGGCGAGGGCCACGCCGCCGCCCAGCAGCAGCGGGGTGGCGCCGGCCAGGACGGCGGCCTTGAGCACGGTCTTGCGGCTGATCGGCCGGCCTGCGGGGCCGGGGTGCTCGCGGGGCTCCCGGGCGTCTCGGGGGTCTGTGGGGGACATGCACCGACTCCTTGGGTGGTGACCGGGCGGCTTTCAGCATGCGCATGACAGCAGGGAGGGGCGAGGTCGCCCTGTTACGGCTCGCGCCGCCCGGTGGACTGCCGCCCAACCTACGGGCGCGGCTGCGCCGCCACGATGGACGCGATCCGGGGATCGTGGTGCTTTCCTGCGGCGCCCGCCCGGAACTCCCCCGGCGTCACGCCGGCCTCCCGGCGGAAGAAGCGGCAGAAGTACGCGGGATCCGCGAAACCCGCCTGCCCAGCTATCTGGCGCACCGTCAGATCGGTGTTCAGCAGCAGGCGTTTGGCCTCCAGCAGTTGCTGACCCCGGATCAGCTGGCCCGGGGTGCGGCCGGTGGCCTCCTTGACCAGACTGTGCAGGTGCCCGGCCGAGACCCCCAACTCCCTGGCGTACGAAACGACCGAGCGCTCGGAGCGGTCCTGGTCGGCCGCCAGGGCGGTGAACCGCGCCGCCAACTCCGCCGCCCGTCCCACCGACTGCGGCTCGGCCCGGTCCACCGCCCGGGCCGCCCGGACGATCAGGATGTGCAGATAGGCGCGGAGCACACCGGCGCAGCCGGGCGGCGCGGCCCGGTACTCACGGTCCATCTCCTCGAACAGGCCGGCCAGCTCCCCGGCCCGCGCCCCGAGCCGCAGCCACGGGCTGCCGGCCAGCAGGCGCAGCGCGGTGAGGTCCGCCGGGTGGTCCAGCAGGAAGTCCTCGTTGAACAGGACGACCCACCCGCTGAGCTCCTCGGTGCCCTCCCAGTAGTGCACCTGCCCCGGCGTGATGACGTAGAGGTGCGGCGGACGCAGCGGCCAGTGCGCCAGGTCCAGCACGTGCGCGCCGCGGCCACCGGTGACGAAGACCAGCTCGTAGAACGAGTGCCGGTGCGGGAAGGCCACCCGCGAGAGCGGCCCGATGGTGTCGAACGACCCGATGGCGAACGGCAGCACGCTCGGGACGGGCACCTCCAGGTCGTGCACCGGCACGGCCTCCGGCCGCCGTCGGTCGGTCGGTCGTCCGAAGTCCCCGCACCCCGGCGTACGGGGAGGGCTCGCTGCTGCCTGGTCCACCGGTGCAGTCTGCGGCCCGCGCGCCGGGCCGTCCAGACGGCCCGGAGCGGGCTCTAGATCGGCGGCCAGGGGATCGAGGGCCAGTCCTCGGACGGCAGCGGGTGCAGGCCGGTGCGGCGCAGGGCGGCGATCCGCTCGCCCGCGGCGGCGATCTCGGCGGCGGTGAGGTGCGGGGCGAGGCGGGCGCCGAGCGGGCCGGCCAGGTCCTCGGCGAGGCGGGCGAGGACGTCCAGGGCGTCGGCGGGCAGCGGTTCGCCGGCCCAGCCCCACAGCAGGGTGCGGAGCTTGCCGGGGACGGCGAAGGTCACGCCGTGGTCGATGCCGTAGATCCGCCCGTCGGCCGCGGGAATCAGGTGGCCGCCCTTGCGGTCGGCGTTGTTGAGCACCGCGTCCAGTACGGCGAGGCGGCGCAGCCGTACGTCGTCGGTGTGCACCAGCAGTGCGGTGCGGCCCTCGCCGACCTCGGCGCGGACGATCGGCAGCCAGCCGGCCTCCGGCCCCGCCGGGTCCTGGAGGGCGAGCACCGGGTCGGCGTCCGGGTCCGGCTCGACCCAGAGCTGGACCATGCCGGGGCCGTACGGGCCCTCGCGCAGCAGCGTCGGCGGGACGAGCGCCCAGCCGGTGGCCGCGGACAGCTCGTACGCGGCGACCTCGCGGCCGGCCAGCGTGCCGTCCGGGAAGTCCCAGAGCGGGCGCTCGCCGGAGACGGGCTTGTAGACGCACTGGGCGGTGAGTCCGTCGCGGCCGACCGAGCAGTACATGGCGGCGTTGGAGGCGTCGGTGAGCCGGCCGTGCAGGGTGAGCTCCCCCTCGCGCAGCAGCGCGAGGGCGGTGTCGACGTCGGCGGCCAGTGCGGCCCCGGCCACCGGGTCCGCCTCGGGGACGGTCTGCGCGTTCAGCGCCGGTAGCCGTTCGCGCGCGGGCACAGGTGGCCCTCGGGGTCGAGCGGGAGGTTGCAGAACGGGCAGGGCCGGCGCCCGGCGGCGACCAGGTCCAGCGCGCGCTTGGCGAACACCCGGGCCATCGCGCCGCTGAGCCGGACCCGCAGCATGTCGGGGCCGTTCTCCTCGTCCTCGAAGACCTGCTCGGTCTCCTCGTCGTCCTCGCCCTCGGCGCCCTCGATCACGGCCTGCGCCTCGACGACCAGACAGGACTCGACGCCGTCCCAGGCCAGGGCCATCGTGCCGACCCGGAACTCCTGCTCCAGCGGCAGGTCGAGCGGGGCGGTGTCGATCAGGGCGGCCGGGGCGGCGGCGGGGATCTCCGCGTCGCCGCCGCTGCGCCGCAGCGCCTCGTCGAGGACCTCCTCGATCCGCTCGGCGAGCGCCGCGACCTGGGTCTTCTCCAGCAGCACGCTGGTGATCCGGCCTCGGGCGCTGGCCTGCAGGTAGAACGCCCGGGCGCCGGGCTGGCCGACGGTGCCGGCCACGAACCGTTCGGGCTGGTCGTAGAAGAAGACCTGACGGGTCACGCTCTCGCTCCGGATCCTTCTGGCGTGGTCATCATTCGGGTGCTGTGCGTGATGCGGGTGCCGTGCGTGGCGGCGGGGCCGTCACGCGGTCCTGCGGTGGTACTCGCCTGTCACCCTACGGCCTGGGCGCCGGGCCCGGGGCGGCAGCCTCGGGCCGGCCGGCCTCAGGCCGCCCCGGTGTCGCCGCCGACCACCGCGTCCCCGCCCTGGGCGGCGTGCCCGCCGGCCCGGGGCGCGAGCGAGGAGAGGTCGCCGGTGTCGCCCATCCGCAGCACGAACGGGCGCAGCGGGGTGTAGCGGATCGCGGTGACCGAGCAGGGCTCGACGCTGATCCGCTGGAAGTGGTCGAGGTGCAGGCCGAGCGCGTCGGCGACGACCGCCTTGATCACGTCGCCGTGGGAGCAGGCGACCCAGACCGCGTCCCCGCCGTGCTCGGCGGCGATCTTCTCGTTCCACTCGCGGACGGCGGTGACCGTGCGGTGGCTGAGCTCGCGCAGCGACTCGCCGCCGGGGAAGGCGGCCCCCGCGGCGTGGTCCTGGACGGTGCGCCAGAGCGGCTCGGCGGCGAGTTCGGCGAGCGGGCGGCCGGTCCAGTCGCCGTAGTGGCACTCGCCGAGCCGCTCGTCCAGCGCCGGGCCGCCCAGCTCGGGCACGCCCAGTTCGGGACGGACCGCGAGCAGCGGCTCCAGGGTCTGCCGGCAGCGCTCCAGCGGGCTGCTGACGACCTTCGCGATCGGTACGGCGGCGAGCCGGGCGGCCAGCGCGGCGGCCTGGTCGCGGCCGGTGTCGTCGAGGTCCACGCCGGGGGTCCAACCGGCCAGGATTCCGGCCGTGTTCGCGGTGGAGCGGCCGTGGCGGACGAGCAGCAGGGTGGGCATGGGACCAAGCCTACGGCCTGGTCCGGGCCGGGCCGGGCCCAGGCCCGGGGCCGCGCGCCTGCGCAGGGCAGGCGGCCGGACACGGGCGGTGAGGGCAGGTGGAGCCGGTGTGCCGACACGGTGCGCTGTCAGCGGATTCCGCGCCTGCCGGGCCCGGCAGGCGGGAGAATGTCGGGCATGATCGTCGATTGCGCCATCTACCGCGACGGCCACCGGATCGAGGGCCCGGAGGACTACTCCGACGCCCTCGCCGCTGCCCGCGCGGCCGGCGACAGCTTCGTCTGGATAGGGCTCTACGAGCCGACCACCGCAGAGCTCGACCTGGTCAGCGAGGAGTTCGGGCTGCACCCGCTGGCGGTCGAGGACGCGGTGAGCGCCCACCAGCGGCCCAAGCTGGAGGCGTACCAGGACTCGCTGTTCATGACCCTCAAGACGATCGGCTACCACGAGGGCGCACAGGCCGTCACCACCGGCGAGGTGATGCTCTTCCTCGGCGACGGGTTCGTGATGACGGTGCGCCACGGCCAGGACACGCCGTTGAAGGCGCTGCGCACCCAGCTGGAGAAGCAGCCGGAGGTCCTGCGGCACGGGCCGAGCGCCGTGCTCCACTCGGTCTGCGACACGGTGGTGGACTGCTACGTGGACGTCGCCACCGCCCTCCAGACGGACCTGGACGAGCTGGAGGCCCACGTGTTCGCCCCCGGGCGGCCGGCCGGCGGCACCGCCGAGCGGATCTACGGCTTCAAACGCCAGCTGGTGACGATGCGGCGGGCGACCGCCCCGCTGCTGGAGCCGATGCTGCGCCTCGCCCGCGGCGGCGAGCCGTTCGTCAAGCCCGAGGCGGTGCCCTACCTGCGCGACGTGGCGGACCACCTCGCGCGGGCGAACGACCAGGTGGACGGCATGGACCGGCTGCTGTCCGACATCCTGAACGCCAACCTGGCGCAGGTCAGCGTGCAGCAGAACAACGACATGCGGAAGATCTCGGCCTGGGCCGCCCTGGCCGCCGTCCCGACGATGATCGCCGGGATCTACGGGATGAACTTCGAGCACATGCCGGAGCTGCACCAGCGCTGGGGCTACCCGGCGGTGCTGGTGCTGATGGCCTCCGTCTGCCTGGTGCTGCACCGGGTGTTCAAGCGCAGCGGCTGGCTGTAGGACCCCGCCCCCGCGACGGCGCCGGCAGATCCGGCACGTCCGGGCGCGGGGCCCGACAGGCGGCTACTCGGCCAGGCCGGCCCGCTCCAGCGCCTCGACGCCGGTGCGCAGCGCCCGGACGCGCTCGTCCAGGGTGAACCCGGCGGGGGCGAGGGTGAGCGTGGTGACCCCGGCGTCCGCGTAGGCCTGCATCCGGTCGGCGATCCGGGCGGTGTCGCCGAGCAGCGAGGTGGCGTCGATCAGCTCGTGCGGCACGGCCGCGGCGGCTCCGGCGTAGTCCTTGGCGAGGTACTTCTCCTGGATGTCGTCGGCCGCCTGCTCGTAGCCCATCCGGCGGGTGAGCTGGTTGTAGAAGTTCTTGTCCTTGCTGCCCATGCCGCCGATGTAGAGCGCGGCGTAGGAGCGCTGGGCGTCGGCGGCGGCCTTGATGTCCTCGCCGACCGAGATCGTCACGGTGGGGCAGAGGTCGAAGCCGTCCAGGGTCTGCCCGGCCTTCGCCCGGCCGGCCCTCAGCGGGTCCAGCGAGAGGGCGGCGTGCTCGGGGGCGAAGAAGATGCCGAGCCAGCCGTCGGCGATCTCGCCGGTCTGCTCCAGGTTCTTCGGGCCGATCGCGGCGATGTACAGCGGGATGTGCTCCCGGACGGGGTGCACGGTGAGCTTCAGCGGCTTGCCGGGGCCGCCCGGCAGCGGGAGCGTCCAGTTGGCGCCCTCGTGGACGAGCCGCTCGCGGGACATCGCCTTGCGGATGATCTCGACGTACTCGCGGGTGCGGGCCAGCGGCTTGTCGAACTTGACGCCGTACCAGCCCTCGGAGACCTGCGGGCCCGAGACGCCGAGGCCCAGCCGGAAACGGCCGCCGGAGAGGGTGTCCAGGGTGGCGGCGGTCATCGCCGTCATGGCGGGGGTGCGGGCGGGGATCTGGAAGATCGCCGAGCCGACGTCGATCCGCTCGGTCTTCGCGGCGACGTAGCTGAGGACGGTCGCGGCGTCGGAGCCGTAGGCCTCCGCGGCCCAGCAGACCGAGTAGCCCAGCCGGTCGGCCTCCTGGGCGACCGCGATGTTGTCGGCGTCCATGCCGAGTCCCCAGTAGCCGAGGTTGATGCCGAGTCGCATGTGGATGCCGAACCTTCCGTAGGGAGCCGCGCGCGTGGCGGTGGTGGGCCACGCCGTCGACAGTAGCCGCGGGGCGCGGCCCAATGCTACTGGCGGGTAGCTGTGGCCCGCGTCACATCGGCGTGTCGCATGCCCGCCCGCTCGTCCTGCGGGTCTCCGCCCCTGCCCGTGCGGTGGCCGCTACGCTCAGCCGACGGGGAGGGGCCGCCCTCCACCCGCACGTCCAGCAGTGCGTTCACCAGTGCGTTCGCCCCTATGTTCACCAGTTCGTCCAGCAGCCAGGGAGGGCCTGCCCGATGGAAAAGCGACACCTCGGCCGTACCGGGCTGCGGGTCTCCAGGCTCGGCCTCGGCACCATGACCTGGGGCCGGGACACCGGCGAGCACGAAGCCGCCGAACAGCTCAAGGAGTTCGTCGACGCCGGCGGCAACCTGGTGGACACCGCCGACGTCTACGCCGACGGCGGCGCCGAGTACCTGCTCTCCCGCCTGACGGAGAGCCTCATCCCGCGCTCCGAACTGGTCATCGCCACCAAGGCCGGCAGCGTGCCCGAGTCCGACCGCCGCTTCGACACCTCCCGCGGCCACCTGCTGACCGCCCTGGACGCCTCGCTGCGCCGCCTCGGCACCGACTACGTCGACCTGTGGCAGGTCCACGCCTTCGACCCCGGCACGCCCGCCGAGGAGACCCTGCACGCCCTCGACCTCGCCGTCACCTCCGGCCGCGCCCGCTACGTCGGCGTCTCCAACTACAGCGGCTGGCAACTCGCCAAGGCGGCCGGCTGGCAGCGCGCCGACGCCGCCCGGGTGCCGCTCGCCTCGACCCAGATGGAGTACTCGCTGCTCCAGCGCGGCATCGAACGCGAGGTGCTGCCCGCCGCCCTGGACGCCGGCGTCGGCGTGCTCGCCTCCTCCCCGCTCGGCCGCGGCGTCCTCACCGGCAAGTACCGGCACGCCGTCCCGCAGGACTCCCGCGGCGCCTCCCCGTACCTCTCCGGCTTCGTCCAGCCCTACCTCGACGACGGCTCGCGCCGGATCGTCGACGCCGTCGCCACCGCCGCCGACGGCCTCGCCAGCAGCCCCCTCGCGGTGGCACTCGCCTGGGTCCGGGACCGCCCGGGCGTGGCGAGCGCCCTGGTCGGCGCACGGACGGTGACCCAGCTGCAGGCGGCGCTGTCGGTGGAGGCGCTTACGCTTCCGGATGAGATCCGCAGTGCGCTCGACGACATCTCGGCGCCGATCCACCGCTACCCCGACCAGGAGTGGAGCGAGCTCTAGAGCCCGGCCGGCCCGGCCAGGGCCCGCCCACTCGCACGACAACGACCGGCCACGGCCGCCGCCCACGGGTGGCGGCCGCCCCACTGCCCGCAGTGGTGTACCCCTTGGAGCGACAGCGAAATGGCGAGCGACGCAGAGAACAGCGCTCCGGAGGACCGGGGCGACAACGGCCCGGAGGCCGGCAACGGCGCGAACCGGGCCGACACCGTCGCGGCGCTCGCCGAGGCGATCCGGGTGGTCGGGCAGCAACGGCCCGAGAGCGCGGCCGGCGCCGGGAGCACGCCCGGCGACGCAGGCCCCGAGAAGACCGTCGCCGGCGCCGCCCAGGCGGACGAGCAGCGCGCGCAGGCCCTGCGCGCGGCCGCCGAGACCCTGACGGCGGGCGGCGCACCGGCCGACCTCGCAGGCCCCGCCGTCGCCGAGTTCGGCGAGGGCGCGGCCGAGCTGCTCCGCGCCGACCCCTGGGCCGTCCTCGCGCTGCCCGGGGCCCGCCCCGAGCACGCGGACGGCTTCGCGCGCGGGCTGCTCGGTGCCGAGGCCGGACCGGGCGACCCCCGCCGGGCCCGGGCCCTGGTGCCCTGGCTGCTGGAGCAGGCCGCCCTGCGCGGGCACTCCGCCGTCGAGATCGGCGAGGTCGCGTCCGGTCTGGAACGGCTCGGACTGCCCGAGCCCGCCGCCGCCCTCCAGGAGGTCGTGAGCGACGGCCGGGTGATGCCCTTCCAGGACGAACTGACCGGCCCCGAGGCCCGCTCCGGCTCCGGCGGCTCCGCCGAGGACGACGAGGAGGAGGCCCCGACCCGGACGCTGCTCGCGCTGGAGCGGCTCGCCCTCGCGGAGGAGAGCCTCGCGGACGGCCTGGTCCGCATCATGTCCACCTTCGTCCCCGGCGAGGACGCCGAGGAGTCGGAAGACGGGGAAGACGGGGAGGACGGGGAAGACGGGCAGGAGGGGCAGGACGGCGAGGCCTCGGACGTCGCGGCCCCCGCAGACGTCCCGGCGCCCGGCCCCGCCGCCTGGGAGACCGCGGCCGCCGCCGCACCCTCCTCGTCCGCGACCGCGCTGATCCGGGCCGTCGCCGGCAGCGCCCTGGTCACGCACACCGGCGGCGAGGCCTCCCGCGCCGAGCCCGCCGCGCTGCTGCACGCCGCCCGTGGCCTCGGGCTGCGCGCCTGGGCCGCCACCTGGACCGACCAGGGCCGCGAGAGCCTGGCCGCCCTGCTGCCCGAGGGCGCCGCCCCCGACGTCTCGACCCTGGCCGCCCTGCTGTCCGGCGCGGCGGGCCCCGGCCGCGCCGCCGACGGCACGCTCGCCCTGGACGTGCTGATCGTTCTCGACGCGCCGCTGCTGGACGCCGAACTGGCCGCCACCCTGCTGGAGGCGCTCGCGGACGGCACCCGGCTGGTGCTCAGCGGCGACCCCGGCCAGCTCTGGTCCGCCGGCCCCGGCCGGTTCTTCGCCGACCTGCTGGCCGCCCGGGTCTGCCCGGCCGTCGCCTCCCGCACACCCGACTTCGGGCCGATCGGCGAACTGGTCTCCGCCATCGGGATCGGCGAACTCCAGCCGGTCGACGCCCCCGACAAGGAGGTGGTCATCCTCACCGCCAAGGACGGCGCCGAGGCCGTCCACCGGGCCGTCCAACTGCTCACCGACTCCATCCCGCGCGCCCTCGGCATCCCCGTCGAGGAGGTCGTCCTGCTGACCCCCGGCCACGGCGGCGCCGCCGGCACCCGCGCGCTGAACGCGACGGCGAAGGCCCGGCTCAACCCCGGCCCGGGGCGGTTCGCGGGCTTCGACCCGGGCGACCGGGTGGTGTACTCCCCCGCCCCGGGCGTCACCCGGCCCGGCCGGGTGCTGGACGGCGACGCGGCCGGCCTGCACCTGGAGCTCGCCGACGGCGCCCGCAGCACCGTGACGCCGGCCGAGGCCGGCCGGCTCCGCCACGGCTGGGCGCTGACCGTCCACCAGGCGGTCGGCCGGCGCTGGCCCGGGGTGGTCGTCGTGCTGCCGGACGACGCCGCGGCCGGCCTCACCCGGCAGTGGGTCTACACCGCGTTCGGGCGCGCCGAACGGCACCTGTCGGTCGTGCACGCGGCGGGCCCCGCCCTGCCGCAGGCCGTCGCCGGGCGGCCGGCCCAGCCCCGGACGACCCGGCTGCGCGCCATCCTGGCCGAGAACGCCGAACCCGCCTACTGACCGGGGCCCCGGACACACCGCCGGGCGGTACCCGAGGGAGTTTCTCGGGTACCGCCCGGCGGATCAGGACGGTGGGTCGGGGCAGCGGGAAGGTAGGTGAGGGCCGGTCGCAGGGGAGCGTCGGCAGCCCCGGTCAGTCCTCGGGCTCCTCGTCGTCGTAGACCTCGCTCACGTCGAAACGACAGATCAGCAGCTGCGGGTCCGCCGCCTCGAACGGCTCGGGCAGCCACTCCCCCGGGTCACTCGGCTCGGCCGCCGAGACCCAGAGCGTCGAGTCGCCCTCCTCCAGTCCGAACTCCTCACTGCGGGCGGCGATCTCGTCCGGCTCGTACTCGCCGAACAGCACCCCGATCGCCGCGTTGACACCGGCCGCACCGTCGAGCCCCGGCGTGAGCGTGCTGTCCAGCCGCTCGGCCTGGGCGCGCAGCCGCTGCGGATCGGCGATCTGGTAGTCGCGGCGGATCAGCACGCTGATCGCCTCGGGCTGGTCCGGACCGTGGTACCCGCCGGAGCCCTCGTCCCCGGGGACCTCGAACGGAGTGACCTCGTCGTACACCTCGTACAGGAGCTGGTCGTAGACGATGGCGGCCGCCGCCAACTGCTCGTAGGCGGCGAACACAGCGGGATCGTCCGCTGCGGTGGGGCTGGACACCGCTTCGAGATGACGGTCGATGGCGGCCTTGACCGCCTCGGCGGCGGCGCGTACCTCGGCAATGGTTGGCTGCGCGGCATCAGACATGGTGCAGACGCTATCTCCCCCTGGTGCCGCGACGCACAGCGGTTGTCACCTACACCCGCGTTTTCACCGTAACTTCCCCCCTGATGTCCGATCCGGGTGGATCTGTGACAGGCGATCGTGACCGACGGCACCGCCCCGCCCACCCGTCCGGCCCGCATTCGACGGCCGCGATCGGGGTATTCCGTCAGGAGGAGCAGCGGAACTGATGACCGGTCAGCCCGCTCGGCGGCGGTGCCGGCGGTACGGGCGGTGAGCACGGCCGGAAAAAAGCGCGGGTCCGTTGTCGGAGGCAGGCCGTAGGCTTGCGCGCAGGCGTCCCCAGGAGGAGAGTCTTGACCCCACCGAAGCTGGTTCCGCAGTCGGAGTACGAGTACCAGTCGCTGCGCATGCCGCGCGGCACGACCCGCAACGCGGCCCGGCAGCTGCTCACCGACCACGCCGAGTACGGGCACTGGGAGCTGGACCGGCTGCGGCTCTTCCCCGACGGGAGTCGCACGGTGCTGCTGCGACGGAAGATCATCCGGCAGATCAGAAGCTGGTAGTACCGACCCCTCCGGCGGGCAGCCGCCCTGACCATCCGGGCGCCGTCGCTCCGCACGCACACACGCGTGCCCGAGGCCGGTTCGTACGGCTTCGGGCACGCGATGAGCCGAGCGTCAGCGGGCACCTGCGCGAGCGGCACGGCGGTAGAGCACGCCGCCACCGAGCATGGCCGCGAGACCGGCCGCGCCGAGCATCTCGACCCCACCGGCACCGGTCGACGCGAGCTGCGGGCTGGTGACCGCCTGGGCCGGCAGCACGGCGGCGGCCGGCACCACGGCCGGAGCGACGGCCTGGATCACGGCCGGGGCCTCGGCGGGCCCGCCCGCGCGCGGGGTGCCGGGCGACTCGGGCGTGTGGGTCTGCGGCTCGACCTCCTCCGGCGGGCACTCCTCCTCCGGGGCGGGCGGCGTGACGGCCGGCACGTTCGCGCAGGAGTTGCCGAAGGCCGGGTTCGCGACGCCGACGACGTCGACCGAGTTGCCGCAGGCGTTGACCGGGATGTTCACCGGGGCACTGGCGTTGTTGCCCGAGAGCACGCCCGGCGAACCCGCCGTGACGCCCGAGGCCGAGGCGCCGTACGCCGAGGTGTCCGGGTGCGAGTCGCCGTGCGTCCAGGAGTCGGCGGCCGGGGCCCCGGGGCGGGTGCCGCCGCCGTCCGTGCCGTGGCCGGCGGGCGCCGGCTGACCGGCCGACTGGCCCGGGGCGCTGTCGCCCGACGTGGAGCGGCCGGGCACGGTGTGGCCGGGGGCACTGTCGGCGGCGTGGCTGTGGGTGCCCTGGTCGATGTTGGCGCACTTGTTGCCGTACGACGGGTTGAGCAGGCCGATCACGTCCACGGTGTTGCCGCAGGCATTGATCGGGATGTCCACCGGGACCTGCACGGAGTTCCCGGATCCCACCCCAGGCGAGTTGACCGCGCCCCCATGGGCCTCGGCACTCGCGTAGGCGTAGCCGGCGGTCGAGGCCAGCACGCTGCCGGTGGCCACGGCCGTGAGGAGCCCCTTCTTGGCTACATTCCTCATTCTTTCCCCTGACGTGTTGATGAAGACGTGTTGAAAATCGGAACTTCCGAATTTCCGAATGGCCGACTACACCCTCGGCTGCACACGAGACAACGAGACGCCACGCGAAAGGTTGAGCCGAACGGCGCCACTTCACCCGATCGGACGATATTGCTCCATCCGGTGACGGCGGTCGGCGGTATAAGCTGGCCGCTCCGGGCGGACTGCGCAGGGACGGGGGCACAAGGACGGCGGCACAAGGCTGTGCCCCCGGGCGCGGTTCGTCCGCAGCCCGGAGGCACGCCGGTCAAGCGCTGATCAGACGTTCGCGCAGCTGTTGCCGAACGCCGGGTTGAGCAGGCCGATGACACTGATCGTGTTGCCGCACACGTTCACCGGCACGTGGACCGGCACCTGGATCAGGTTGCCCGACAGCACGCCCGGGGAGCCGGCGGCCACGCCCTCGGCGCTGGCACCGTGCGCGGCGGCGACGCCGGCACCGGCGAGAACCAGACCACCGGTGGCGGCAGCGACAGCAGCGAGCTTCTTGACGTTCATCGTTCCTCCTGTTGATGACACAACCCGTTCAGCGGGTCGCAAAGGAATGAACGACGGCGTGGCAAACGGGGTACGGAGGCGGCGGTCCATTCACCCGCAACGGTGATCACTCGTACAGGCGACCGATCACGGACGGCTCGGAGAATCGTTTCTCTTGATCTCCCCGGAACCGCACCAAATCATTACCTCGGACAATGCGCGCGGCCCGCCCCCGGAGTCCGGGGAACGGGCCGCGCGGCCGCCGGCCGAAGGCTCAGCAGGCGTCGATGAACCGGTCCAGCACGCGGACGCCGAACTTCAGGCCGTCCACCGGCACCCGCTCGTCCACGCCGTGGAACATCCCCGCGAAGTCCAGGTCGGGCGGCAGCTGGAGCGGCGCGAACCCGAAGCAGCGGATCCCGAGGTCCTGGAACGACTTCGCGTCCGTACCGCCCGAGAGGCAGTACGGCACGGCCCGCGCGATCGGGTCCTCCGCCTTCAGCGCCAGCTGCATGGCCTCCACCAGCGCCCCGTCGAAGCCGGTCTCGATCGCCTTGTCCGAGTGCAGGCTCTCGCGCTTGACGCGCGGGCCGAGCACCCGGTCGAGGTCGGCCAGGAACTCCTCCTCGTAGCCGGGCAGGAACCGCCCGTCCACGTGCGCCGTCGCCTGGCCGGGGATCACGTTCACCTTGTAGCCGGCGCCCAGCATGGTCGGCTGGGCCGTGTTGCGCAGCGTCGTGCCGATCATCTTGGCGATGCCGCCGAGCACCCGCAGCGTCTCGTCCATGTTCTCCGGGTCGAGCTCGACGCCCAGCGCGTCGGACAGCTCGTCGAGGAAGGCCCGCACGGTCTTGGTGATCCGCAGCGGGAACTTGTGCCGGCCGAGGCGCGCGACCGCCTCGCACAGCTCGGTGATCGCGTTGTCGTCGTTGGTCATCGAGCCGTGCCCGGCCCGGCCCTCGACCGTCAGGCGCATCCAGTGCATGCCCTTCTCGGCCGTCTCCACCAGGTACAGCCGGACCTGGTCGTTCACCGTGAAGGAGAACCCGCCGACCTCGCCGATCGCCTCCGTGACCCCCTCGAAGAGGTCCGGGTGCTTGTCCACCAGGTAGCGGGCGCCGTAGGTGCCGCCCGCCTCCTCGTCGGCGACGAACGCCAGCACCAGGTCACGCGGGGGCTTGCGGCCGGTGCGCAGCCGGTCGCGGACGACCGCGAGGGTCATCGCGTCCATGTCCTTCATGTCCACCGCGCCGCGACCCCAGACGCACCCGTCGGCGATCTCGCCGGCGAACGGGTCGTACGTCCAGTCCGCCGCGTTGGCCGGCACCACGTCGGTGTGCCCGTGGATCAGCAGGCCGGGCCGGGAGCGGTCCTCGCCCTCGATCCGGACCACCGTCGAGGCGCGCCCCTTCGCCGACTCGAAGATCTGCGGCTCCAGGCCGAACTCCGCAAGCTGCTCCGCCACGTACTCGGCGGCCTTGCGCTCCCCCGGCCCGGAGCCGTCCCCATAGTTGCTGGTGTCGATCCGGATCAGGTCGCGACAGATCTCGGCAACCTCCGACTCGCCCGTCACCTTCGGGTTCGCCACCCGCTCCGCCTTCGAGTCGCCCACGGTCACTCCTCGTCTCTGGCCCGCCCGGCGCAGTCCGCGCCGCCCCGGAACCTGCGCCCGGGGTCGTGCGAGCACGGTCCGCCCATCCTCCCCCAGCAGCAGCCCCTCCCCAAGGACGACCCCCGGTTCACAAGGCCCGGCATGCACTCAAACCTCCGGACCGGCCGTTTTTGGGCCCGGAACCCGATCTTTGCTACAGTTATCCATGTCAGCGGGGCAGTGAGCCACGAGGACGAACACAGCGGTAAACACCCGTCCGGGTGGCGGAATGGCAGACGCGCTAGCTTGAGGTGCTAGTGCCCTTTATCGGGCGTGGGGGTTCAAGTCCCCCCTCGGACACAGTTCTGGTACACGGTGCCCCTTCTTCGGGCAGCGTTCTGCGGCGCCCGTTCCTGGCCTTCGGCCAGGGGCGGGCGTTCGCCGTTTCACGCCCTGCTCCGGTGGGCGTCGGCCGGCCGGCGAGCCCGATCCACCGAGCAGGCAGGCGCGGCAGGACCTCGTCCGCACGCACGGACGAGTTGACGCACGTACGTGTCGCGCGGCCGATCACTGACCGGGCGCGGTGGCGCCGGAGCGGCCGTGGCGGCAGTCGTGGGCGGAGCGGCCCGTGCGACCAGCCGGACTCCGTCGGCCGGCCGCACGGGCCGCGACGCGGCGGCCCCGGCTCAGTCGAAGTGTTTGAGCAGCGGCCACAGCTGCTCCCAGGTGTAGTTCTGCCCGGTGCACACCAGGATCGGCAGGCCCTGCTCGATGTTGGCGACGTCCTGTCCGTTGTCGATGTGCCCGGCGACGACGCAACTGCTCCAGTACGGTTCCAGGGCCTGAGGGCTGTAGCCGACGGCGATGGTGGTGGCGGACACGCCGGTGGGTCGGCCGAAGCGGCTGTACCCGTTCTGGTCGGCGTAGACGGTGGGCAGGCCGAGGGCGGGGCCGTAGTGGGCCAGGGCCCCGGCCTCCCCGTAGTTGACGGCGAGCACGGTGGCGCCGGGGTATCGGCGCTCCACCTCGGCTACCTGCCGGGCGAGTTGGGGCCAGCCGATGGAGTCGGCGTTGAAGGGGTTCACCACGGTCAGGTGCCGGTAGACCGACACCGGAAGGAGCGGCGGCCCCAGGGCGAGGGTGACGACGGCACTGGCCGAGGCGAACACGGCGAACCATCGCCGTCCGGTCGGCCAGCGGTCGGCCAGCCAGACGGCCCCGGCACCGAGCAGCAGCGGGTACCAGCCCATGGGGTAGTAGAAGTTGCCGCCGGCGGCGACCACGATCGCGAGGCTCACCGCGTAGGCGACGGGCAGCAGCCGGTAGCGGGTGTCCTTCCAGGTGAGCCTCCAGCCCGCCACCCACAGCCAGGTGAGCAGCGTGGCCGCCTCCACCTGCATGGGAACGGCGGTGAACCGCTTGGCCCAGGTGGACAGGTGGCCGGCCATGGTGAACTGCGGCCAGCCGTGCACCGCCTGCCAGACGAGGTCCGGCGAGGCGATGGCGAGTGCCAGCAGCACGGACAGCCAGACGGCGCGGTCGCGCAGCAGCCGGGTGTTGCCGGTGAGCGGGGCGGCGACCAGCAGGGACACCGCCAGGATGACGATGGTGTCGTTGTTGAGCATCCCGACACCCAGCGTGGCGCCGAAGCCGTACCAGAGGCGACGGTCGCCGGTGCGCAGGATCCGCAGGAGCAGCCAGATCGCCACGGACCAGAAGAAGACGCCGGGGGTGGCGGTGGTGAACAGGTGTCCCTCGACCAGCACGAGCACGGAGGTCGAGACGGCGATCGCGGCGATCTGCTGGGCGCGGTGGGAGCGTTTCTCGTCCGTCCCGGCGAGTTCCCTGGCGCACAGCACCGACACCAGTGCGGTGGCGACCGCGAACAGCATCGGTGCGATACGCACGACCTGCACCGAGTCGCCGCCGAACCAGGTCTCGGCGCGGACGATCAGCGGCACCAGGGGCGGCTGGTCGTCGTAGCCGGCCGCGAGGTGGCGGCTGGCGGCGAGCCAGTACAGCTCGTCGCGGAAGTAGCCGTAGCGGCCGGCGGTGGCCAGCAGGACGGCGCAGGCGCACAGCAGCGGCGCCAGCACCCGTTTCCAGGGGATCCCGGGCAGCGCCGGCGTCCTGGGCGGCCTGCGGCGCAGGTGGCGGCGGACGGCGATCGCGGTGTACAGCGCGCCGACGATCCAGCCGAGGTCGACGGCCCACATGACGCCGTCGGCGCCGTGCCGCTCCCGCAGCAGGTACGACAGCGGCAGGCGGACGGCGACGAACGACACGATCGTGCACACCAGTGGCACGACGGTGCGGCCGATGCCGTTGAGCGCACCGTGGACGACGGCCATGACGGCGTAGAGGACGAAGCAGGGATAGGTGATGAGGATGTAGTCCTCCACCAGGTGCCGGGTGACGGGATCGGTGGTGGCGGCCGCGGCGAGGGCGGGGCGCAGGACGATCACGGCGAGGCTGACGGCGACTGCCAGCGCGAGCGTGAAGGGCAGCGTCCGGCGGACGGCCCGGCGGACCCGGTCGGGCCGGCCGGCCCCGAGGTTCTGGGCGACGAAGACGGTGAGCGCGCCGGACAGGTCGAGGAACGCGGTGACGGCGAAGAACTCCAGGCGGCCGACGACGGTGACCGCCGCGAGCAGCGACGCACCGAGGGGGGCGACGATCCTGATGAGCACCACGATGCCGAGGGCGATGAGCAGTTGCTGGGCGGCGCCGGGCAGGCCGAGGCGCAGGGCGGCGGCGGCCTCGGTCCGCACGCCCTTCCAGTCGTGGGAGCGATGCAGCGCCAGGTCGCGTCTGCGGCGCAGGAGGACCAGCCCGGCGGCGGCGGTGCCGGTGGCGGCGGTGACCGTGGCGAGGGCCGCGCCGGCTACGCCCAGGTGGAGCACCACGACGTAGAACCAGGCCAGGAGGACGTTGGCGAGGCTGCTGCCGATCATGAGCCGCATCTGGGCGCGGGAGTCGCCGAGGCCGCGCAGCAGGGCGCAGACCGCGGAGACGGCGAAGACGGCCGGGAAGCCGTAGCTGAACGTCGACAGCAGTACCTGGGCGTCGTGGAGGACCTCGCCGCGTGCCCCGGTGAGCCGCAGCAGGGTGCCGCCGGCCGTGCGGGCGACGAGGAAGCACAGCGCCGCCCACACCACGGTGGCCAGCGCCAGGGCGGCGGCGACGGTGGCGGGGCCGCGTCGGGAGCGTTCACCGGTGAAGCGTGCGAGGCGGATGGAGAAGCCGGTGCTCAGGCCGAGGAAGACGCCGTCCGCGAGGAAGTAGAGCGGTTGGACGACGCCGGCGGCGGCGAGGGCGTCGACGCCGACCCAGTGGCCGAGGACGGCACCGTCGGCGAGGAGATAGGTCTGCTGGAGGAGGTTGGACAGGGTGAGGGGCACGGCGAAGCCGAGCACGGCCCGCAGGACGGGGCCGCGGGTGAGGTCGGGGTGGCCCCGGTCTCGGTGGCCCCGGTCCGGGTGCTCGGCCGCCGTGGCGTCGGTGGGAGGGGCCCCCGCGCCGGGGGCCTCGCCCCCGGTGCGGGCCGCGCCCGGGGGCGAGGAGCCCCCGGGCGGACCGGTACGGGTCACCTCGCTCATGCGGGGGTGCTGTCGGTGCTGTCGGTGCCGGCAGCGCGGCGGCGCTCGTCGGCGATCTTGGCCTGAGCGGCGACCGTGCGGTCCACGAGGAGGTCGCTGCTCTGCATCTCCATGCCCAGGACCGAGGCGATGGTGGCGACCAGCGACATCCCGGTTATCGAGTCGATGCCGAGGTCGAAGAGGTCGGCATCGACGTCGATGCTGGTGAATCCGAAGACGTGGGCCCAGCAGCGGCCGATCGTCATCTCGGTGTCGGTGTACCGGCCGTCGAGGCGGCCGGTGAGTTCGACCGGCAGCTCCTCGATCTCCTTGCGCACCTGTCCGGAGGCCCGTTCGCGGCGCGAGGCACGGCGGCGCGACGCCTCCTGGAGCTTGGCGGCGATCAGCGGTTCGAGTTCGATGTGGTAGCCGGGCAGGGCGTCGGCGTAGTCGCCCTCGTAGTGCAGTTCGCCGCCGAACACCCGGGCCAGGTCCGAGCGCAGGCCGGCGTCCGCGATCGAGAGGCCGAGCGCGGTGGGCAGCGCCTTGAAGGTGGTGTCGACGTTGGCGTGGCTCCGGACGGCCATGCCGATCTCCTTCCACGAGACCCAGTCGAAGGTGATGACGTGGCAGTCGGGGTCGGTCTCGGACTCCGCCAGGGTGTCCAGGAACTGGTTGGCGGAGGCGTAGTCGGCCTGCCCGATGGCGGGGAACACGGCCGCCACGGAGGAGAAGTGGACGATGAAGTCGGGCCGGTCGTCGCGGGTCAGCAGGTCGAGGACGAACGCGCCGTGGATCTTGGGGCGGATCACCGATTCGAAATCCTCCTGGGAGCGCTGCGTGATGACCTCCCCTCCGGGGATTCCGGCCGCGTGGACGATGCCGTCGATGCGGCCGAAGCGCTCCCGGACGGCGGCGACGGCCGTCCCCAGGGCCTCCGGATCGCCGGCGTCGGCGGCGAGGACCAGGACCTCCGCCCCCAGGTCGCGCAGTTCCCGCAGGGCGAGCCCCAGCCGGGCCCCGGGCGAGTCGCCGTCACCGGCCGCGTCCTCGTCCGGGCCGATGCCGGAGGCGCCGGAGCGGCTGAGCAGTACGAGGTTGATGCCGGGTTGGCGGGTCGCGAACTCGCGGCACAGGGAGAGGCCCAGGCCGGCGGTGCCGCCGGTGACCAGGTAGGTGCCGCCGGGCTTGAGGTAGTCGCCGCGGTCGGCGATGTCGGTACTCGGCAGTTCGGCGAACGTCTCGCGCAGGCGGGTACCGTCGCGCAGCGCGACGACGGAGGGCTCGGCGCCGAGGATCTCGTCGAGGACCGCGCGGGCGGGCGTGGCGTCGTCGGTGTCGACGACGGAGACGGTGAGGTAGGGATATTCGCGGCTCACGCTCTTGGCCATGCCCGCCAGCGTCGAGTTCTCGACGACGACGCCGGGCTCCGCACGGCGGGAGGCCAGGGCGGTGCGGGTGAGGACGGCCAGGTGGAGCTGGGCGCCCTCGGCGATCAGGGCCTTGGAGAGGTGGAACAGGCTGTAGAGGTTCTTGTCCAGGCGGGCGTCGAGGGTGGCGATGTCCCGGGCCGGTTCGGCCTCGAAGCCGAGGGCGTGGACGAGGTGGGTGACGCCCTCGTCCACGGCCCGGACGGCCAGGTCCTCGTAGAAGGCGTCGGCGTTCGCTTCGGCGGCCAGGACGTCGGGCACGCGCACGATCTGCTCGTCCGTCAGTCCGGCTTCGCGGAGCAGCCCTTCGGCACCGGTGGAGCTGTCGACCAGGGCGAGCACCCGGGCTTCGGGGTCGGCGGTGGGGGCGGGCCCGTCCGCGGGCCGGAAGACGATCTGGTGGGTGGCGGGGCCCTCGGACTCGGGTGCGCCGAGCGCGAGGGACTCCCGCCAGTTCTCGGGGAAGTCGATCCAGGCGCGGCGTTCGTCGAACTGGTAGGGCGGAAGGTCGACCAGGCGCGGCGTCGGGCCGGCGCCGTGGCGGGGGTCGGGTTCGAGGTCGGCCCCGGCGGCCCAGGCGGCGGCCCGGGCGTCGGTGCCCGGATCGGCCGCTCCGGCGGGGTCGGGTGCCCAGAACCCCCAGTCCGGGTAGCTGGAGTGGAACGGTGCGGCGTCCATGAACCGGTTGGCGTCCAGCGCCTCCAGGCGGGAGCGCAGCTCGCCGAGGTCGGAGACGACCAGGGCGAGCCGGTGGCGCTGGGCGGCGCGGGAGCGGTGGATGGTGGCGCACAGCTCCTCAAGGGCGACTCCGTCGAACAGGCCGCGCCCGAACCAGTCCGTGTAGGCGCGGACCAGCAGCCGCAGCGACTCCTCGCTGTGCGCGCTGAGCGTGAACAGCTGCGGCGCGGGCGCCGGTCCGCCGATGGTGGCGGGCGCGGGATCGCCGGTGCCGGCGGGTGCCGGGGTCGGCGCGGCGTACTCCTCCAGCACCACATGGCAGTTGGTGCCGCCGAGCCCGAACGCGCTGACGCCGCACCGGAGCGGGCCGTGCTCGCTGCTCCACGGTTCGGCGGCGGTGGGGACGCGGACGGGCGAGTCGTCGAAGTCGATCCGGGAATTGGGCTGCTCGAAGCCTGCCAGCGGCGGCAGTCGGCGGTTGCGCAGGATCAGCGCCGCCTTGATGAGGCCCATCACACCGGAACCCTCGAAGAGGTGCCCGATGTTGGCCTTGACCGTGCCCACCGCGCAGAACCGGCTGTCGCCGGTGTGCGGGGCGAACGCCTGCCGCAGGCCCTCGATCTCGATGGGATCGCCCAACGTCGTGGCGGTGCCGTGCAGTTCGATGTAGCCGATGCTGCGCGGGTCGACACCGGCGTTCGCCCAGGCCGTGTTGAGGAGGTCCGCCTGCGAGGCGGAGTCGGGCGTCGTGACCCCTCCGGCGACGCCGTCGTGGTTGACGGCGCTGCCCTTGATGACGGCGTACACCCGGTCGCCGTCGGCGAGGGCGCGGTCGAGTCGCTTGAGGACGACGGCGCCCGATCCCTCGCCGTAGCCGGTCCCGTCGGCGCGCTCGTCCAGGGTGCGGGTGCGGCCGTCGGACGACTCGATGCCGATCCGGGTGTCCGGGTGGTCGATCGGCGCGCTGACGATGCGCGCCCCGGCGACGACCGCGGTGTCGCAGTCGCCCAGCAGCAGGGCGTTCTTGGCCTGGTGGACGGCCACGAGCGAGGCGGAGCAGGCGCTGTCCACCACCATGCTGGGGCCGCGCAGGTCCAGCAGGTGCGACAGGCGGTTGGCCATCATGGTGGGCACGTTCCCGGTGAGCGCCGGCTGGATCAACGACCGGTCGATCTTGGACAGGTACTCCAGGTAGGCCGAGCCCGGGTTGACGGCGAAGCCGACGAAGACGCCGGTACGGCTGCCGCGCAGCCGGGAGGCCTGGTATCCCGCGTCCTCGAAGGCCAGGTACATGGCGCGCATGGCGTGCCGCAGGTGCGGTTCGGTGGTCGCGGCCTGTTTCGGGGTCATCCCGAAGAACTCGGCGTCGAAGTACTCCGGGTGTTCCAGGTAGGCACCGTCGCGGTAGGCGATGTCGTCGTCCGCCGGGGAGCGGACGGTCGTGCCGAAGACGTAGCGCAGGTAGTCCTCGATGCTCCGGGCCCGGTGCTCGGGGAAGCGGCCGGTGAGGTTCCTCCCCTCGGCGACGAGGTCCCAGAACCCGTGGATGTCCCGTACTCCGGGTACCTCCACCGAGATGCCGACGATTGCGATGTCCGAGCTCAAGGTCTTCTCCTTCGGGGCGGGCACGGCGCGGTCAGGCGATCGCGGGCAGCAGGGCGGTGAGCGTGGTGCCGTTGGCCTCGTCGAACCGGGTGACGCCGGCGGCCCGCAGCGAGCGCACGGTGCGCACCCACTCCACGGGGGCGGTGATCTGTGCGGCGAGCAGCGCGGCGGCGCGGGCCGGCTCGAAGGCCGCCGCCGTGACGCCGGAGATCACCGGAACGGCGGGGTGCCTGAACGCCTGGCCGCTCAGGGCGGCCATGAACGCCCGCGCCGCGGGCGCCATCAGCGGGGTGTGGAAGGGGCCGCTGACGGGCAGTTGGACCACCGCTCGGGCACCCGCGCCCCGCAGCACAGCAGCGGCGTCGGCGATCTCGTCCCGCCCGCCGGCGACGACGGTCTGCCGGTCGGAGTTCCGGTTGGCCACGTAGACGTTGCGCACCCGCCCTTCCCGCAGCGCCGACGCCACCTCGTCGGCGTCCATCCCCGCCACGGCCGACATCGCCCCGCCGTGTACGGCGGCCATGGCCTCCGCCCGCGCCCGCACCAGGCGCAGGGCGTCCGCCAGGTCGAGGCAGCCGGCAGCCACCAGGGCGTTGTACTCGCCCAGGCTGTGGCCGGCGTAGTAGGCGACGGGCTCGGCCTCGTCGCCCTCCTCCGCCTGGCGCCGCCGTGCGTCGAGGGCGTTGACGAGGAAGACGGCGGGCTGCGCGTAGCGGGTGTCGCCCAACCGCCCCTCGGGGTTGTGCAGGCACAGTTCCCGGATCGAGTAGCCGAGCACCGCGTCGGCCGCATCGGTCTCTTCCGGGAACATGTCGAACAACTCGGCGCCCATACCCTGGCGTTGAACGCCCTGGCCGGGGAAGATGAGGCAGCGCACGGCGCGCCCTCCCTGTCTCGTGGTGTGAAGGTCTCGCGCCGCGGGGCGGTCTTCCGCCCCCGACGCCGTTCGGTGCCGCAGGCGGTCAGATCGAGGTGAACCGCGTGGCCGATCCGCTCTCACGCAGCCGCGACCGCGTCAGTGCGGCCGCGGAGACGCCGGGGCCGATGTCGAGGACCAGGTCCGGAGCCAGCTCCGCCAGTGCGGCGTCGATGACGACCAGCCAGTCGAAGGAGCGGCACATCTGCTGCTCGGCCACCTCGTACAGCACGTGCGGTGAGAACTGCAGGTTGGCGGGTGTGCCGGTGCCGTAGACCGGCATGGTCAGGCCGTCGCCCTTGACGGGCTGCCAGTTGTGGTCGACGTCGTGGCCGATCAGCGCCATGGCGGATGCCAGCACCGCGCTGTGGAAGGGGGCGGTGGCGCCCAGGTAGGTCCAGCGGGCACCGGGCCGCTCGAAGAGTTCGTCCTCGGCGAGCCGGAGCCGCATCAGCGCTTCGGTGCCGCCGGTGAGGACGTGGAAGGTGGGCGAGTTGACGAGGCCGATCGCGACCCGGCCGCCCGGACCGCTGCCGCTGCGTCGGATCGCCTCGTCGAGTGCTGGGCGCCGCAGGCCCACGACGGCGGCCATCGCCCCGGGGACGCCGGCCCCGGGCCCGAGTGCGGCGTGCCGGCGCAGCAGTTCCTCGTCCGGCCGGGGTTCGTCGGGAATGACCTGGTGACAGCGCAGCAGTGCCACGGTGACCTGGGCGATCGAGCGCCCGGCGGCTGCCGCGTACTCGCGCCGGCCCTCGACGGGCAGGGCCGAGAAGACGGCGGCGTAGCTGCCCAGGCTGTGTCCGACCGCTCCCACCGGGCGGAGGCCGTCCGACCGGGTCGCCCGGCCCAGCGGATTCCCCGGCCCCGGCTGGAGGACACACAGCTGGTAGATGTGCAGCAGCACGCCCTCGGCCACCGAGCCGAGCACCGTCGCGGGCACCGGCCGGTCGCCGGGGTCGGCCAGCCAGTCGCGTATCGGGAGCCCGCCGGGCAGGAAGCGGGCGCACTCCTCGCGTCCCACGATCTCGAAAGCCGTCTCGACGCCCGCGAAGGCCGATGCGAAGAAACGGGAGTTCTGCGGTTGCCGGAACAGTTCGCGAAGCTTGCTCATCAGCGGGCCTTCGGGATCACCCAGCCCGCCGAAATGAAGTAACACCCGCACAGGTATGTCCTCACCGGTAGTAGGAGGCGCGCCGCCCGGAGCGACGTCCGCAGCGGCGGTTCGTCGGACCGCCGTGAACCCTGCTCGCGACGGGCTGGAGTCGTGTTCGGTTACTCAGGCAGCAATATGCAGTCGTGCCTGATGGCCCGTCAAAGCCCGGTGAAACTTACATTTGCGTCGGTGCCGCCTTGTCGAGGGGCGCGCCTGCGGCGGTATCGGGTGCTCCTTGACGGCGCCCGCCGCGGAGGCGAGGATCGCCTCGCAGCCGCCTGTCTTCGTCCGCCATTGCCGTCGGGCGCTGGAACGGAGGACCGCCCCGCCCAGCATGTGAGAGAAGGAACCACGGTGGCGCTCACCGACCGGATGATCCGGATCCCGGATGTCGACCGCATCCGCACCCAGGACCCGAACAACCACCTGCACTGCCGGAAGTCACAGCTCCTGGCCTACGTCGCGGGCAGCACCCCGTGGTCCGACCTGTTGATGTACCGGGCGCTGGGCTCGACCGCGGCCGTCTACCGCCACTGCTACCTGCGCGGAAAGGACCGCTGGGCGTTCGAGACGCCCTACGTGACCGAGGACGATCTGCGACTGCTCGGGTTCGAACTGCTCTCGGCCGGCACGGTGGGCATCGACCGCTTCGAATCCGGCCTGCCCGGGTTCCTCGCCTCGGGTCAGCCGGTGTTCTTCTACGCGCCCCGGCACCATTTCCCCTACTGGGTGGAGTTCATGCACCGTGTCGGAACCGTTCCGGAGGAGCACCGGCTGCTGCATTCGTTCCTCGTGTGCGGAGCGAGCGGTACCGAGGTGCTGCTGCTCGACAACACTTCCGACGACCATGAGTACGTCCCTCTGAGGGTGGGATGGGACGTGCTGCGCGAGGGGTACGCCCAGGAGCCGGAGCGCTGGTTCGTCGACTGCTCCACCCTGGTGCCCGGGTCGGGCCCCGACCTGGACGGATTCGAGGCCGCGTACCGCGCGTTCCTGGCCCGGTTCCGCGACGGGTTCCAGATCTACGACCTCATCGGTGAGAACCTGGTCGCCGAGCGCGCGTCGGCCGACGCCGTGTACCGCGCACCCGGCGTCAACGCCACCGCCCTGCTGGCGGGTTCGCGCACCCTGTTCAGCCGGTTCCTGGCGCTCACCCGGCACGGCGAACAGGTCCGTGCCGCGTACTCGGGCGTCGCACAGCTGGCCACCGCGCTCTCGGAGCAGGTCAACGCCTTCCACGGCGGGACGCCCACGCTGTCGGCGGACCGGATTCGCGGCGGTCTGGCCGAGTTGAGGCAGCGCGAGCAGCGAGCGGCGGTGCTGCTGAAGGACGAGGCGGCCCGGCTGCCGCGGATCCTGCCGAGCGACGTCGGCAGCCGGTGACCGCCTGCCCGCCGCAGGGCGGGCGCGGCTGATCGTCGTCCCCTCGGGCCGAGCACTCGTCGTCTCTCCGGCGCGGCGCGGCACGTCACCTGCGCTGTCCGGGTTTGGGGGCCGGGAGCCGGGAGCTCGCGACGACGCCGGCGGTTCGGTGACCGGGAGCACGCCGATGGTCGGTGTGCAGATCGTGCCGGGCCGTACGGTCAAGCAGACCTGCCTGAGTCAGGTTTGACGGTGCGTCGGATGCTGGGGATCATGAGTGGGACGGCTGCGTGTCGAAGCGTTGACACGACCGCCTCGCACACGTACCGGGCCGCGATCGCGGACACCCGACACCGCCACCCTCATCGAGTCACGATCCGACAGGCTCCGGTTCGAGCCTGCCCGACCATGCCCGGCGCCCCGCTCATTCCCGTGTCCGGGCGCCGGGTATCCGGTATCTTGTGGAGGACTCCGTGCCCGCACCCGCCGATGCCGCCGGCAGCCGACCCACCCTCACCGACGTCGCCCTGCTCGCCGGCGTGTCGACGGCCACCGCGTCCCGGGTTCTCACCGGCTCGGCCCGGGTGAGCGAGGACACGAATCGCCGGGTCCAGGAGGCGATCTCAAAGCTCGGATACGTACGCCGCCGAGCGCCCTGGACGCACCGGCCGCACCGGCCGCACGGCGGCTCGATTGCCGCGATCATCACCGAGTCCAGCGAGCGGTTCTTCTCGGATCCCTTCTTCGCCCGCCTGCTCCACGGCGCGTCACGGGCCCTCGCCCCCGTCGGCTACCAGCTGGCATTCGTCGCGGTGAAGGACCGGAGCGAGTACGTGGCGGCGGCCCGTTTCGTCCGCCGCGGAGTCGACGGGGTTCTGCTGGTCTCCTCCCACGGCTCGGATCCGTTGATGCCCGTGCTGGACACGGCGAGGGTGCCCACCGTGCTGTGCGGCCGGCCGCTTTCGGAACACGGGGCCTCCTACGTGGACACCGACAACTACGGTGGTGCGCAGGCCGCCGTGCACCACCTCGTCGCGGCAGGCCGCCAGCGCATCGGGACCATAGCCGGGCCGCGCGACATGGCTGCGAGCCAGGACCGGCTCCGGGGCTTCACGGAGGCCATGGCGGCCACGGGCCTGGAGCCCGTCGTCGACCTCGGGGACTTCTCCCTCGAATCCGGCGAACGCGCCATGACCCGGCTGCTCAGGCGCCGGCCCGACCTCGACGCCGTCTTCGTCGCCTCCGACCTGATGGCGGCCGGGGCCTTACGCGCACTGCGCCGGGCGGGGCGCCGGGTGCCCGACGACGTCGCGGTCATCGGTTTCGACGACGATCCGGTGGCCCAGTACACCCACCCCCCGCTCAGTACGATCCGCCAGCCGGTGGAGGAGCAGGGCTCGACGATGGCCCGTCACATCCTGGCGCTGATCGAGGACCGGACGAAACCGGGTCCGAGGACCCTGCTGCCGACGACTCTCATATGTCGCGAATCGGCTTGAACGGCTCGCCAGGCAGTCGGCGAACGCAACCTGGGCCTCGCGGGCGATGCCGGTGGCGGAGTCGGAGCCGCGGTACGCGGCGCGGTTCGGCTCGCGGCGACTGCCCTCGTCGAGGACGAAGCGGGACCGGTTGGCCGGGCTCCACGGCCAGGACGCCCTCGCACTGCTGCACACGATCCACGAAAGACGGCGTCCCGCCCGGCCATCCGCGGCTCGCCTCCCCCTACGACCCGCGCGCCAGCCGGTCTGCCGGGCCGCCGAGGAAGACTGGACGGAAGGGACCTCCGACGCAGGCCAGAGGCCCTTTCCCGGGCAAAGCCCCAGCCGGGGGCGGACGAGTCGCGGCGCTCAGGCTTCTGGGCCGGTGCGTCCGAGCCAGCGCAGCAACGAGCGGCGTGGGCGGCTCGCCGCCTCCGGAGGTGGCGCGTCGTGGGCGCTTGAGGACAGGGTAAGCATCCCGGCAACGCCCAGATCCTCGGCGAGCAGGAGCAGGACCTCCGGATCAAGCCGGCGCAGCGCGTCCACGGCTGTCCACAGGCCGAGGTCGAAGGCCTTCACCGTCAGGCGCCGGACCGCTGCCGGTTGGGCCACATTGGCCAGGTGAGCCAGGGTTCGCGCATGGATCCCCGGAGCGGTGATCCGGTCCGCGATCGACTCCGCCCGTTCAAGCTGTCCGGTCTCGGCCGCTGCCCGGGCGAGACGCGCCAGCAGCTCGGCGTATCCGTGCGAGCTGGCCCGGTCGAGGGGCTCCGCGAGCTCGGCAGCCAGCTCGGCTGCGCGTTCGTGATCTCCGGTCCGGGCGATCGCCTCGGCGACCGCTGCCAGCGTGTGCACCCGCTCCGAGGTTCCGTCGATGATGTGAGCCACCGAGGCCGGGGTGCCGAGCACAGGGATCGCGTCGTCCTCCTCCTCGGCCCAGGCCGCTGCCTTGATGAGCGAGCCCACCGTCCGCGGACGATCGTGGGCGCCGTCGATGCTGCGGGCGTACACCTCGGCCTCGTTGAGGAAGGCGGCGGCCCGGTCCGGCTGGTCGGTGCGAGCGGCGGCCCTGGCCACTGCCGCCAGCGCCCTGGCTCGCGGCGTGAAGTCCTCGATCGTGCGGGCGATACGCTCGGACTGCTCGACTGCACCGGTGCGGGCAATGGACTCGGCCAGGACGAGCACGGCCCACTCGTCCCGGTCCTCACCTGCCTCGGCGATGCGTCCCATCAGCTGGTCCATGAGGGCCTCCGCGCGTCGGCGGTCGCCCGACGCCTCTGCTGCGCCGACTGCCGCGCCGATCGCCCTCTGCCACGGGAGTGCCGTCTCGAGCACGGAGATGATCTCCACGGCCCGGTCCGTATCCCCCGCCGCGAAGGCTGCCTCGACGATGACAGCGAGCGCTGTGTCGCGTTGGCCGATCGCGTTGTCGATGGTGTGGGCGACGGCCTCGGCACGGACGAAGTCCCGTGCGTCCGCCGCGGCCCGGGTGATCGCGGTCAGCGCGGTCACCTGCTGGGCGAGGTCGTGTACGGTACCGGCGATCGCCAGGGCCCCGTCGAAGTCGCCAGATCGAGCCAACACGCCGGCGAGGGAAGCGAGTTCCTTCTGCTGGTGCACCGGGGGACGGATGGTCCGGGCCAGATCCTGGGCCTCCGTTGCCAGTTCTCGACCACGCCGGTGGTCGCCCGACCGGACGACCGCTTCGGCGACTGCGGTCAGCGCCTGCGCCTTGGACTCCGGGTCGGGGTTGGCCCGGGCCAGCGGCTCGGCGCGGTCGTGTTCGCCGGCCCGGGCGGCGGCGCTGGTGAGAATGGCAAGATCGCGTCCCAGCCGGAAGGTCGGGTGGTTGTCCGAGCCGTGGACGAGTTCGATGACGGTTTCGGCCACGAGTTCGGCTGCCCGCCCTGGTTCCCCGGCGGCGGCCAGCGCCTCGATCACCACCGCCATCGGAGGCCGTAGCGAGATTCCGGTAACCGCCCGGGCTGCGGTCTCCGCCTCGGCTGCCCACCCGGCCGCCGCAACCAGGTAGCCATCGCGGGCCGCCGCCCGCGATACAGCGGCAAGCGCATCGGTCCGCTGTGCGGAGTCGCCGATGGCGCGAGCCACAGCCAGCGCCTTGGACAGATCGCCGGCAGCGGCCAGCGCCTCGGCCAGATCGTCTTCGACCAGTCCGCGCCCGGCAACGGCCTCCGGATCGTCAGCGAGCGCCCTGACCTCTCCGACCAGCTCGGCGGCGCGCTGCCGATCGCCCGCCGCGGCTGCGTCGGTGGCCAGCGTCGCCCAGCAGGAGGCTTGGATCAGGTAGTTGTCGATCTGGCGGGCCGCCCGGTCGGCCGCACCCCACAGCTCGGCTGCTCGGACCCGGTCACCGGCGGCGGCGGCCACGGCAACCGCCGAGAGCGCGACGGCTCGCTCGTCCGGTTCGGTGATGCCCCGTGCGATCAACTCGGCAGATTCCGAACTGCCTTTTTCGGCCAGCACCTTGACCACCAAGGCGAGCGCCGTCGCGGAAGTCGCCCGTCCCATGGACCCGGCCAGGGCCCGGGCCCGGTCGATGCGGCCGAGCAGCGCCCAGACAGCGGGCAGTGCCACGGGCAGTGATGCGTTGCGCTCCGACAGGTTCACCCAGCACAGGACGACTCTGGTCAGGTTCTCCAGGTCCGGACTCTCGCAGCCGGTGATCGCATCCCGGGTCGCAGCGAGGGCCGCGAGGGCGGTGGCTTCGCCACCGGTGGCGTCGAGCAGCCAGGCATGGCGGCCCGGATCGAGCGCCAGAGCGAGCATCCTGGCAGTGTCGTGGTCCTCCTGCAGCATGCGGAAGTAGCCGCGCAGCAGGTAACCGGGGGTGTGCGTGTCCCAGCCGCGTGCCCGGTGCCCGTCTGCCCAGGTGTGCAGGCGCCGACGATATTCGGTCAGCCGTTCGCCTGCGAGGAAGGTCCTGGCCGCCTGTTGGAGACCTTCGTGGGCCAGCAGGTAGACGTCCTCGGGCCGTTCCGGCCCTTGCCGCGGCGAGGAGGGGCGCTGGGCAAAGGTCCGGCCGGACACCGTGCGGAGAGTGTCCGTGATCTTCCACTGATCACGAACCCCGGTCAGTTCCACCAGGTTCTGGACGGACAGGCCACCGCCGGCCGCCGTGAGCAGCCCCAGCAGGTCCTGCTCGGTGGGTGTGCCCGTCAGCAGGCGTTTCAGTTCCTGCTCGGCAGCGTGCTGGACGACTCCGGCATGCCGGGAGGGCTCAAGGAGTCGTACCGCCGAGGGATCACGCAGCGGGTGGAGCTCGGGCACGTCCGCGGGCAGTGACGGCTCGAGGCGGCCGGCCACCACGATGCGCATGCCTCCGGTCGGACGGGCCGGGAGCAGCGCGGCAACGCTGTACACATCGGGGCCGGCGGTCACTCCCCGGTCCTCGTCGAGACCGTCCACGACCAGGACAAGTCGCGTTCCCTGTTCCTGGCAGGCGGTGGCGGCCTCGTCGAACAGCGCGAGCAGGTGTGCGGCGCGGGTCGCTCCCGTCAGGTGGGAGGGCACGGGCTTGCCCAGCAGCGCGGCGAGTTGCTCCATGACGGCATCGATGAATGCCTCTCGGTCGCTCTGCCCGGCGAACCGCGCGGTGACGAAGAACGAGACGACGTGCACGCCCTCCGGCGGGTGGAGTACGAACCAGGACAGCAGGGCCGACTTGCCCGCCCAGGCCCCGGCCCGCCACCAGCGGTAGGCGCTCCCCCCAGGGCGGGTGCAGAACTCGCCGAGCTCGGCGAGTTCCTCCTCCCGGTCGGCGAGCACCTCCGGTGCGATCAGATTCACGGTGTAGAGGTACGCCGAGCGGGCCGGCACCGCGGCGCCGGTGCGCACGTTGATCTGTACGTTCCCGTCCCCGACCTGCAGCCCGGACACCCCGCGGGCGTCGATTCGCGCGGTCCGGCCGTCGTCGCTGTCCACCCGCTGCGACCCTCAGCCGAAGTTGACGGTCTGGGTGTTGTGGTCGCCGATCTGCACGCCCTTGGCGCCGCGCGCATCGACCCGGTACTTGCCTCCTGAACCGAGCAGCGCCAACAGGTTCTCGGCCAGCGCCAGCAACTCCCGGTCCCGGTCGGCACCGGACGCGGTCAGTTCCTCGCGCAGCCGTGCCTCCCAGACGTCCGGCTCCACCTGTTCGGCGTCCAGCAGTTCCGCACCGCCACCGGGCAGCCGTCGGAGCGCCGCTGCCCGGAGCGCGCCGTATGCGTCCCGCACAGCGCTGCTCACCGTGTCGGTCAGCCCCGCCGACGTACCGGCGGCCAGTGCCGCCACCACCAGTTCCACCCCGGACATCAGTCCCCCAAGTCGCAGTCGGTGCCGAGTGTTTCACGCTATCGGCAGCTGCAGAAGGAAGTTGCTGGAAGTGTCGGTTCAAGGGGACGACCTGGCCACAGTGGCAACGGGTACTGCTGCCGGTCAGGCCCGGGCGGACAGGGTGGCGGGCTCGATCCGGTGGCGGCGGACGGCCAGGACGACGATCAGGGTGATCTGGAGCAGGATCTGCAGGAACATGCCCACCGAGACCGCCGGTTCGGGCCCGGAGAGGCCGGAGAAGAGGCTGGTGTCCCACAGGCCGTGGACCAGCATCGGGAGCAGGATCGTGCCGCCCACGCGCAGGCACAGGTAGAAGAAGTAGCCCGAGGTCGCCACGATCAGGGCCTGGACGACGGCCGACGGCCCGGCGTGGATCGCGTTGGTGACGTGGACGAGTCCGAAGACGAGGGAGGAGTACAGTGCGGTCCTTCCCTCGCTGAAGCCGGCCCTGCGGAAGAACTGGACGCCCACTCCGCGGAACATCAGCTCCTCTCCGACGCCCACGAACACGCCGAGGACGAGCAGGGAGACCACCAGTGACGCCTGCTGGTCGGCGAGGTGCCAGTAGTTGATGCCGAGCAGTGCGACGACGAGCATCGAGACCGGGACCAGCCGCACCCAGCGCTGCACGGGCACGTGGTAGTGCAGGACCTGCTGCCACCAGCCCAGCCAGGTCACCACCGCCGCCCCGAACAGGACCGACACCCCGATCGGGACGAGGGCGTTGCGCACGATCGCCTGCGTCGTGGGGAACTGGCTCGTGGAGCCCGAGGTGTCCACCCCGATCGCGAGACCGATCCCCTGGATGATCGCCAGGTAGACCACCACGATCACGACGAACTGCCAGCCCGCCAGGCGCCGGCCCGCGGCCGGGGCCTTCGGCGCCCCGCCCGGCCTACCGCCGGGTGTCGCCGTCGCCGGCCCTGAAGCATCCGGGTTCGTCACAGTGCACTCCTCGCCGTCCGCTTCGCAACCATCGGGGCAGGCCCACGCCGCCCGGCCGATCCGGAAGCCCCGGCCCGCATCCCCTCGATTGGCATACCAGTCTTATCAGATGATTCTGGACATTCAGGCGAATACGGGCCGTGACGGAGTTGTGGCAGCTCCGCAGATGAAGCCGGCGGCGATGACACTCGGCTCCTCGGCCTCCGGCGGGTCGACGGGTACGGGGCTTCACGCCTGCCCGGCGCGGCCGCCGCCGGAGCTGCGGCAAGCGGGCGGCGACAGGCGGAGAGCCCTCACCGACCCGGCCGGACGCCCCTACGGCCGCCTGGCCAGGGGCGGACGGCGGGGCCGCCGCCCACAAACCTGGCCTACCACCAGTACGACGGGTACGCGGGGGCGTTGCGGCGCAGGCGGGCGGCCACCAGGCCGGCGAGCACCAGGAGGCCGGCCGCGGCGGTGAGGGCGACGAGGAAACGGGCCGGGGCCGGGCCCTGGAGGACGGCGATGACGGCGGTGGCGCAGGCCGGGGAGTGCGGGGTGCGGGCCAGCATCGTCGTGCCGAGGGCGAGGCTGGCCGCGACGCCGGCCGTCCACAGGGAACTGCCGAGGGCGGCGTGCACGGCGAGCCCCACCACGGCGCAGAGCAGGTGGCCGCCGATGACGCTGCGGGGCTGCGCCAGGGGCAGGGTCGGGACGCTGTGGATCAGGGCGGCGCTGGCAGTCAGCGGCGGTATCAGCAGCGGCTCGTGCAGGGCCGCGCCGACGGCCACCAGCAGGAGCAGGACGGAGGTCGCGGACGCCAGGAGGTGCGCGGCGGCGGCCGGCGTGGGCCTGGCGGGCGCCCGGCTGACGGTGAGCCTGCGGAGTCTGGCGACCGGACCGGGCGGCGACGGACTCGCGGGTGCCGCGGGGGCGGGCTGCAGGTCGGTACTCACGTTCAACTCTTCCGGGCGACGGCCTGGGCATGGCGGGCAGGTGACGGGCCGCGGGCCGACGCAGTCCGAAGATCACCTTATCGGCGGGCCTGTATGGCGACCCACCCACCCCCACCCCTGAATGCGAGTCCCAGATACCTATTAACTAGACTCCTCGCATGAGGCTGACCAAGAGCACCGACATCGCGCTGCGCATCGCCATGCGACTCGCGGTCCTCGACGAGGGCTCCAGCCCCACGACGCACCAGGTGGCGGAGGCGGTCGCCGTGCCGTACACCCATGCCGCCAAGGTGGTCGCCCAACTGTGCCACCTCGGCGTCGTCGAGGCACGACGCGGACGGGGCGGCGGCCTCACCCTGACCCGGGCCGGGCGCACCGGTTCGCTCGGCACCCTGGTCAGGAACCTGGAGGGGGTGGGCGACGTGGTCGGATGCGAGGACGCGGTGCCCTGTCCGCTGCGGGCCGCCTGCCGGCTGCGCGGTGCGCTGCGCCAGGCCCAGGAGCAGTTCTTCGCCGCCCTGGACCACCTGACCGTGGACGACCTCGTGGCCCCGCCCACCGGTCCGGTCCTGCTCGCCCTCTCCCCCCGCCCGCCGGAGCCGCACGGGGGCGCCGCTCCCGCCTGAGCCGAACACGTCCGGCCGACGCAACGGAGCGGCGCGCCGACGCATCCGATTAAATATGACTCTTACATGCAAGTTTGGAGTTCCTCATGCTGTCACCCCGGTCCGCCGGCACCGTCGAAGCCACCCTGCCCGTCGTGGGCGCGGCCATCGGCGAGATCAGCCAGGTGTTCTACCGGCGCCTGTTCGAGGCCCACCCCGCGCTGCTCGACGACCTGTTCAACCGCGGCAACCAGGCCACCGGCAGCCAGCAGCAGGCTCTCGCGGGTTCGATCGCGGCCTTCGCCGGCGCGCTGCTGGCCCACCCCGACCAGCGGCCGGACGCCATGCTCGCGCGGATCGCCCACAAGCACGTCTCGCTCGGCATCACCGAGGACCAGTACCCGGTCGTTCACACCCACCTCTTCGCGGCCATCGTCGAGGTGCTGGGCGATGCCGTCACCGCCGAGGTCGCCGCCGCCTGGGACGAGGTCTACTGGCTGATGGCCAACGCCCTGATCGCCCTGGAGCGCCGCCTGTACGCACAGGCCGGGCTCACCGCGGGCGACGTGTGGCGCACCTACCGGGTGGTGGCCCGGTACCAGGAGACCGACGACGTGGTCACCTTCCTGGTCCGGCCCGCCGACGGCCTCCCCGTGCCCGAGGGCCAGCCGGGCCAGTACGTCTCCGTCCAGGTGCGGCTGCCGGACGGCGCGAACCAGATACGCCAGTACAGCCTGTCCGGGCACCCGGACGGGGCGCTCCAGTTCAGCGTGAAGCGCGAGCTGGGCGAGCCGCTCGGCGAGGTCTCCCACCACCTGCACGAGAACACCGGCGTGGGCGGCGCGCTCCGGATCGGCGCGCCGTCCGGGGACGTCGTGCTGGGCGAGGACGACGACACCCCGCTGCTGCTCGCCTCCGCCGGCATCGGCTGCACCCCGATGATCAGCATGCTCGGCCGGCTCGCCGGCACGGGCAGCACCCGCAGGATCATCGCGCTCCACGGCGACCGCGACCAGACCAGCCATCCCTTCCGGTCCGAACTCGGGCGCCTCACGGCGAAGCTGGCCGACGCGGAGACCCACGTCTGGTACGAGCGCCCGCTCGGCGACTGGCCGGCCGAGCGCACCGGGCTCGTCGACCTCAACGGCCCCGGCGCGGTGGCCGTCCCGGCCGGGACCCGTGCCTACCTGTGCGGCCCGCTGCCGTTCCTGCGCGCCGTCCGCACCCAGCTGCTGGACGCCGGGGTCCGGCCGGCGGACATCCACTACGAGGTGTTCGGCCCCGACCTGTGGCTGCAGCGGGCCGGCTGAGACCGTCCGTCCGTCCGGCCCGCGCCGTCCCCCTTCCGCAGGACGGCGCGGGCCGGACCGGGCGGGGTGGACCACGGTCACGGCGGGCACGGTGAGCGGATTCGTGCGTCCCTTGAAGGACTGATGCCGAGGCGAGGACTGTGGTCGTGGACAAGTACGTGATGGTCCATCTGGAGGGCGGCACGAAGGAGACGGCGCTCGACGTCCAGCGGGCCCTGGGCGGTGCCTTCACTCCCAGGCCGAGCACCGATGTCTTCCTCGGGCCCGGCGACGCGTCCGGTACGACGCTGCCCCCGGACGGCTGGGCCCGCAGTTTCCGCGTCGACGGGCCCGGACGCCCGAGCCGTACGGCGCACCGGCTGCTCGGCGAGATCACCGCCGAGATCATCGGCTCCCGCGACCGCGTGCAGCACGTGGTCGACACGCTGGCGTCGCTCGCCGCCGTGGAGGATCTCGGCGCCGAGGAGATCGGTGGCGACGTGAAGCTCACCGTCCGCCTGCGCCCGGCCTGACCACGGCCGGACGGAGGCCCGCCGTTCGGGTGGTGGACCGGCGGTAGCACGGATGTTCCGCGCCGCGTGACGGTTTCCCGGGGAGACCCCACACATGGGTGAACCCGTACCGGGCACCGCCGCGGCGCGCCCGGAGCGGCGCGAAGCTGGTGCCCGCCCACCCCGGCTTCGATCGTCCGAGGTTCACGAAGACCGTCCGCCGGACCGCCTCACGACGACCCCGGAGACACCGTGACCACGCCGTACCCTGCCGACTCACCCCTCACTCCGCCGCCCGGCTGCCCTGCCCACGGGCTCGTCGGCGAGGATCTCGGCGGCGACGGCCTCGGCGCGGGCGGCCAGGTCGTCGCCGGCCAGGCCATCGGCGGCCAGGCCATCGGCGGGGTGGGCGCGAACGGGCTCCGGCGGCTGTACGGGCCGGAGGCGGAGGCCGACCCGGCGGGCCTGTACGAGAAGCTGCGTGCCGAGCACGGCGAGGTGGCGCCCGTCCTGGTGCACGGTGACCTTCCGGCCTGGCTGGTCCTCGGGCACTCCGCGAATCTGACCGCCATGCGCACACCGTCCCGGTTCTCCCGCGACTCCCGGCGCTGGACGGCGTTCCAGGAGGGCCTGGTCACGCCGGACTCGCCGCTGATGCCGGTGATCGCCTGGCAGCCGCTGTGCGTGTTCGCGGACCGCGAGGAGCACAAGCGGCTGCGCGGCGCGGTCACCGACAGCCTGGGCCGCTTCGACCGGCGCGGCATCCGGCGCTACGTCACCCGCTTCGCCGACCAGCTGATCGACGGCTTCGGCGCGGCCGGGCGCGCGGACATGGTCTCCCAGTTCGCCGAGCACCTGCCGATGCTCGTGATGACGCAGCTGGTCGGGATGCCCGAGGAGTACGGGCCCCGGCTGGTCGAGGCGGCCCGGGACCTGATGAAGGGCACCGAGACGGCGATCGCGAGCAACGACTACGTCGTGGCGACGCTGCGCCGGATGATGGAGCGCAAGCGGGTGGAGCCCGGCGGCGATCTCGTGTCGTGGCTGATGCAGCACGGCGCGGGGCTCAGCGACGACGAGGTGATGGAACACCTGCGGGTGGTGCTGCTCGCCGCGAACGAGACGACCGTCAACCTCATCGCGGACACCCTCAAGATGGTCCTCACCGACCGCCGCTTCCGGGCCCACCTCTCCGGCGGCCACATGACCCTGCCCGACGCGCTGGACCAGGTGCTCTGGGACTCCGCGCCGATGTCGCTGGTCGCGGGCCGCTGGGCGACCGGCGACACCGAGCTCGGCGGCCAGCAGATCAAGGCCGGTGACATGCTGCTGCTCGGCCTCGCGGCCGGCAACGTCGACCCCGGGGTCCGCCCCGACCTGTCGAAGCCGCTCTACGGCAACCGCTCCCACCTGGCCTTCGGCGGCGGCCCGCACGAGTGTCCCGGCCAGGACATCGGCCGGGCCATCGCGGAGACCGGCATCGACATCCTGCTGACCCGGCTTCCCGACCTCCAGCTCGCCGTCCCCGAGGACGAGCTGGCCTGGACCTCGGCCTGGCTGTCCCGGCACCTGGTCGACCTTCCGGTGCGCTTCACCCCGCGGGCCAGGCCCGAGGGACAGGACGCGCCGGCCACGGTGCCCGCGACGCCCAGCACCCGGCCGACGCCGCCGGCCGGGCCACCCGCCGGGCCGGCCGCCGCGGCCGGCCTCCCCCCGCAGCGGCGGCGCAGCTGGTGGAGCGTTCTGACCGGGGGCTTCCGGCGCTGACCCCGGCCGGGCGCGGGGCGGCCGGGGTCAGAAAGCGGGGCCGGAATAGCGGGCCTGCGGACGGCGTTGCGAAGACCGTACGGCACATGGCAATGAAAACCATTGCTGCACGGTCGCCCGGCCACCGGGCTGCCGAGGAAGGAAAGACCATGGCACGCAACGAACTGCGCCCGATCACCAGGCTCCGTTCCACCGCGGGGACGGGCTACACCTACGTCACCCGCAAGAGCCGCCGCAACGACCCCGACCGCCTCGTCCTGCGCAAGTACGACCCGGTCGCCCGTCTGCACACCGACTTCCGCGAAGAGCGCTGACACCCGCCCCACCTCGCCCCCCGAAGGAGACCGCCATGAAGACCGCCGTCCACCCGCAGTACCGCCCCGTCGTCTTCCGCGACAAGGCCGGCGACCTCGCCTTCCTCACCCGCTCGACGCTGACCGGCCACCGGAGCATCGAGTGGTCGGACGGCCGCAGCTACCCGGTCGTCGACGTCGAGATCTCCTCGGCGAGCCACCCCTTCCACACCGGCAGCGCCCGCGTGACGGACACGGCCGGCCGGGTCGAGCTCTTCCGGCGCCGCTACGCTTCCGCCGGAGCCGCGGCCGGGGCGGGCCGCTGATCCGCTGACCGCCGCCGGGCCGGATCGTCCCGACCGGACCGCCGGACCGCCGGACTGCCGGGCATCGGGCATCGGGCAGCAGTCCGGGGGTGTCCGGCCGGCGGTGCGGGGTCAGTCGGCGATGAAGGCGAGCAGGTCGGCGTTGAAGGCCTTCTCGAAGTCGCCGACCAGGCCGTGGGGGGCGCC
>NZ_JBHUWW010000048.1:0-31814 GCF_042669755.1 Kitasatospora sp. NPDC057223
GATCCGGGGTGACCCCGGATCCGGGCCGGCGCCGGTCAGACCGGCGGGTAGCGGCGCGGGGTCCAGACGACCTCGGTGCCGTTGCCGCGCCGGACGGCCTGGGTCTGCGAGGAGCCGATCAGCAGGATCGTCCGCATGTCGACCTCGGCCGGGTCGAGGTCGGCGAGCCGCACGGTGCGGACCCGCTCGGTGGGGCCGCCGACGTCGCGGGCCATCACCACCGGGGTGTCGGCGGCCCGGTGCTCCAGCAGCAGGTCGCGGGCGAGGCCGACCTGGGTGGTGCGGGACTGCGAGCCGGGGTTGTAGAGCGCGAGGACGAGGTCGGCCGAGGCGGCGGCGTTCAGCCGCTGGGCCACCACCTCCCAGGGCTTGAGGCGGTCGGAGAGCGAGACCACGGCGTAGTCGTGGCCGAGCGGCGCGCCGGCCCGGGAGGCGGCCGCGTGGGCGGCGGTCATGCCGGGGACGATCCGGACGGGCACGTCGCCGTACCGCTCCTCGCAGGCGACCTCCAGGACGGCGGTGGCCATCGCGAAGACGCCCGGGTCGCCGGAGGAGACGACGGCGACCCGCCGGCCCTGGCGGGCCAGGTCGAGGGCGAACTCGGCGCGCTCGGACTCGACCTTGTTGTCGGAGCCGTGCCGGCGCTGGCCGGCCCGCAGCGGCACCCGGTCGACGTAGGTGGTGTAGCCCACCAGGTCGTCGGCGGCGGCGAGTTCGCCGCGGGCCTCGGGGGTGAGCCAGAGCGGGCCGGCCGGGCCGAGGCCGACGACGACGACCTCGCCGACGGCGGCGGCCGACCCGGCGGGCCCGGCGGTCCGGGCGGTGTCCGTCGGCAGTCCGATCCGGCTCGGCAGGACGGCGACCGAGAAGTACGGGACGCTGTCCGGGTCGACGTCGGCGAGCGGCGCCGTCCGCTCGCCGTCCATGGTGGCGCGCTCGACGTACTGGGCGTCGGCCAGCCGGCCGGCCCGCTCCAGGGCGCGGCGGACGGTCGGGAAGGTCCGGCCGAGCTTCATGATCACGGCCGAGTCGGTGGACGCGATCCGGGCCGCCAGCTCCTCCTCCGGCAGCGTGCCGGGCAGGATCGTCAGCACCTCCTCGGCCTCCACCAGCGCCCGGCCGAGCCGGGCGGCGGCGGCGCTGACCGAGGTCACGCCGGGCACCACCTCGGTCGGGTAGCGGTGCGCGAGCCGCTTGTGCATGTGCTGGTACGAGCCGTAGAAGAGCGGGTCGCCCTCGGCGAGCACCACCACGTCGCGACCGGCGTCCAGGTGGGCGGCCAGCCGGGCGGCGGCCTCCTCGTAGAACTCGTCGATGGCGCCCCGGTAGCCGCCGGGGTGGTCGGTGGTCTCGACGGTGACCGGGTAGACCAGTCGCTCCTCGATCTGACCGGGCGTCAGATAACGTTCGGCGATCGAACGGGCGATCGAGCGGCCGTGCCGGGCACTGTGGTACGCCACCACGTCCGCCTTGCCGATGAGTTCGGCTGCGCGGACGGTCACCAGCGACGGGTCGCCCGGGCCCAGGCCGACCCCGTAGAGCCGGCCCGGCTTCGACTGGTTGTCCGTCACTCTTCTTCACTCGCAATCGCGTTGATGGCGGCGGCGGCCATCGCGCTGCCGCCGCGGCGGCCGCGGACCACCAGGTGCTCCAGGGCGGAGGGGTGTTCGGCCAGGGCCTGCTTGGACTCGGCGGCGCCGATGAAGCCGACCGGCACGCCGATCACGGCGGCCGGGCGCGGGGCACCGGCCTCGATCATCTCCAGCAGCCGGAACAGCGAGGTCGGCGCGTTGCCGACGGCGACCACCGCGCCCTCCAGCCGGGGCAGCCACAGCTCCATCGCGGCGGCGCTGCGGGTGTTTCCCATCCGCTTCGCCAGCTCGGGGACGGACGGGTCGGAGAGCGTGCAGATGACCTCGTTGTCGGCGGGCAGCCGCTTGCGGGTCACCCCGCTCGCGACCATCGACACGTCGCACAGGACCGGCGCGCCGGCCCGCAGCGCCGCGCGGGCGTCCGCGACGACGCGCGGGGACCAGAGCAGGTCCTCGACCAGGTCGGTCATGCCGCACGCGTGGATCATGCGCACCACGACCTGTGAGACGTCGGCGGGCAGGCCCGCCAGGTCGGCCTCGGCCCGGATGGTGGCAAAGGACTCGCGGTAGATGGCCGCCCCGTCCTTCTCGTACTCGATCACTTCGTCCTCCGGGCCCGGGCCACTGCTTCGGCCATCTCTTGCGTTGTCACTGCCGGCTGTTCCACTGCCGGCTGTTCCACTGCCGGCTGTTCCACCGGCCGCTGTTCCACCGACTGCTGTTCCACCGACCGCGGGGGATCCTGCGGCGGGCCCGGGCGGACGGACACCTGGTAACCGTCCCCCGTGGCGAGGACGTCCACCCACTCCCCCGCGGGGTGTCCGCACCGGCGGGCGCAGCCCGACCAGTGCACGGGCAGCAGCCGCTGCCCGGCGGGGCCGTCAGCGGCGAGGGCGCGGGCCGCGTCGGCCCGGACGTCCGCGAGCGACCTGGCGCAGCCGGGGGTGCCGGTGCAGGCCATCGCCCCCTCCCACGGGGAGTGCGGGTCGAGCCCCGGGCCGGCGGCCGCGATACGCCGGGCCCAGGGGCCGGCGGCGTCCGGCGGGAGTCCGGGGATCACCACGCCCCGCCACGGGGTGACCCGCAGGCTGCCCGCGCCGGCCTCGGCGGCGTCGGCGAGCAGCCGCCATCCGGCGGCCGTGGCCCGGCCGAAGGGCAGCCCTGCGCAGAGCGCGTACCGGCCGCAGGGCCCGGCGACCGGGCCGGCCTGCGGCAGGGTGCCGGGAAGTGCGGGCAGGGTGCGTACGGGCAGGCCGGGGAGGGTGAGCAGGGTGCCGTCCGGGTCGGCCTCGCGGATCCGCCAGGCCCGGGTGCCGGTGCTGCGCAGCAGGGCGAGGAAGCGTTCGGCGGCGAGCAGCGCGGCCGGTACGGCCTCGGCGGCCGGCACCTCGAAGGCCCTGGTGGCACGGCCCAGGCGCAGGAGTGCCGCGCCGTCGGGGGTTGCGATCAATGTCACATCGGCGTCGAGCCCGGCGACGTCGCCCCGGCCGTCGTCGAGGGCGAACAGGAAGCGGCCGGAGAGGCCGGTGGTCCAGTCGGCGGCGCACAGGGCCGCGTCCAGCGCGCGGACCCAAGTCGTCGTGTCCGCATGGCCGTTGCCGTCGACACCGGCGAGCGGCGAGGCGACGATGTTGCGGATGCGCTCGTGCCGGTCGGAGGGGAGCAGGCCGGCGGCGCGCAGCCGGGCGCCGAGCTGTGAGCCGCAGTCGTCCGGCAGGCCGCGCAGTTGGACGTTGCCGCGCGAGGTGGTCTCCAGCGAGCCGTCGCCCAGCCCTTCGGCGGCGTCGGCCAGCACCCGTACCTGATCCACCGTCAGCAGTCCGCCGGGCAGCCGGACTCGGGCGAGGGCCCCGTCGTCGGCCGTATGTAGGCGAAGGGTCCCCGGGCACGCGTCCTCGCGGGCCCGGTCGGGCCCGCCGGAGCCCTGGGCGGCGGGGTCGGTCGAGGGTGACATGGCCGCGAGCATACCGATGATCCGACCGGACGCTCTGTCCCGTGGATCACCCCCAGCGCCTACTATGCTCCCGGGCGGATCCTTGTGGTCCGCTCACGCCAGAGACGGCGCAAAGGGGAGGAAACCGGTGCAAACCCGGTGCGGTCCCGCCACTGTGACCACGGTTCACCGCCGTGGGAGCCAGGAACTCCTGCCGTCCTCGACTCTCCCCCGGTCTCCGGCCGGGGGGACACCCCACGGGGCGCGGACCCCGAGGAAGGCTCGACCTATGCGCCGCCGCATGCCTGCGCCCGGGCTCACCCCGGTGCCGCCGCCCCTGCTCGTGCCCGTGCCCGCCCTCACTGCCCGTACCGGGCAGGAGGGGTCCATCGAGGCCGGGAGGGCCTTCGCATGATCCTGCTTCTGTCGACCTCGGACACCGACCTGCTCAGTGCCCGGGCCGCCGAGGGCCCCGTCCCGTTCCGCCTCGGCAACCCGGCCCGGCTGACCGCCGACGACCTCCCCGCGCTGGTGGAGGGCACCGACCTGGTGGTCGTCCGGCTGCTCGGCGGGCGCCGCGCCTGGCAGGAGGGCCTGGACGCGCTGCTGGCCGGGCCCCGCCCGGTGATCGTGCTGACCGGTGAGCAGGCACCCGACGCCCAGCTGATGGAGCTGTCCACCGTCCCCGCCGGCATCGCCGCCGAGGCGCACGCCTACCTCGCCCACGGCGGCCCGGCGAACCTCGCCGAACTGGGCGCCTTCCTGTCCGACACCGTGCTGCTCACCGGCCACGGCTTCGCCGCGCCCGCCTCCGCCCCCGAGTGGGGGCCGCTGGAGCGCACCGCGACGGCGGAGAACGCCGACGGCCCGGTCATCGCGGTGCTCTACTACCGCGCCCACCACATGAGCGGCAACACCGCCTTCGTCGAGACGCTCTGCCGGGCCATCGAGGACAAGGGCGCCCGGCCCCGGCCGCTGTACTGCTCCTCGCTGCGCGGCGCGGAGCCCGGGCTGCTGGCCGAGCTGGGCACGGCCGACGCGATCATCACCACCGTGCTGGCGGCCGGCGGCACCCGGCCGGCCGACGCCTCGGCCGGCGGCGACGAGGAGGCCTGGGACGCGGGCGCGCTCGCCGCGCTGGACCGGCCGATCCTCCAGGCGCTCTGCCTGACCTGGTCGCGCGCCGCCTGGGAGGCCAGCGACGACGGCCTCTCCCCGCTGGACACCGCGACGCAGGTCGCCGTCCCCGAGTTCGACGGCCGGCTGATCACCGTCCCGTTCTCCTTCAAGGAGCTGGACGAGGACGGCCTGACCGTCTACGCGGCCGACCCCGAGCGCGCCGCCCGGGTCGCCGGGATCGCGGTGCGGCACGCCCGGCTGCGCTACATCCCGGCCGCCGAGCGCCGGCTCGCGCTGGTGCTGTCCGCGTACCCGACCAAGCACGCCCGGGTCGGCAACGCGGTCGGCCTGGACACCCCGGCCAGCGCGATGCGACTGCTCACCCGGCTGCGCGAGGAGGGCATGGACCTCGGCCCGCTGGACGGCCCGGACGCGCTGCCGGGTCTCGCGCCCGCCGCCGACGGCGACGACTCTCACGAGGGCGACGCGCTGATCCACGCGTTGATCGCGGCCGGCGGCTACGACCAGGACTGGCTGACCGAGGACCAGCTCGCCCGCAATCCCGTCCGCATCCCCGCCGCCGACTACCGGCGCTGGTACGCCGAACTGCCCGCCGGCCTGCGCGAGGAGGTCGAGCGGCACTGGGGCCCGGCGCCCGGCGAGCTGTACGTCGACCGCAGCCGCAACCCCGACGGCGACATCGTGCTGGCCGGCCTGCGGGCCGGGAACCTGCTCGTGCTGATCCAGCCGCCGCGCGGCTTCGGCGAGAACCCGGTCGCGATCTACCACGACCCGGACCTGCCCCCCTCGCACCACTACCTGGCCGCCTACCGCTGGATCGCGGCGGCGCAGGAGGACGGCGGCTTCGGCGCCGACGCGGTCGTCCACCTCGGCAAGCACGGCAACCTGGAGTGGCTGCCCGGCAAGACCGCCGCGCTGTCCGCCGACTGCGGCCCGGACGCCGCGCTCGGCGACCTGCCGCTGGTCTACCCCTTCCTGGTGAACGACCCGGGCGAGGGCACCCAGGCCAAGCGGCGCGCCCACGCCACCCTGGTCGACCACCTGGTGCCGCCGATGGCCCGGGCCGAGAGCTACGGCGACATCGCGCGCCTGGAGCAGCTGCTCGACGAGCACGCCAACATCGCCGCGATGGACCCGGCCAAGCTGCCGGCCGTCCGGGCCCAGATCTGGACGCTGATCCAGGCCGCCCGCCTCGACCACGACCTCGGACTGGACGAGCGACCCGAGGACGACGGCTTCGACGACTTCCTGCTGCACGTCGACGGCTGGCTCTGCGAGGTCAAGGACGCCCAGATCCGCGACGGGCTGCACGTGCTGGGCCAGGCCCCGGCCGGCGTCGACCGGGTCAACATCGTGCTCGCGATCCTGCGCGCCCGGCAGATCTGGGGCGGCGTCGCCGCGCTGCCCGGCCTGCGCGAGGCGCTCGGCCTGGACGAGTCCGCGCTGACCCTCGGCGCGACCGACGCGGCCGAGGCGAAGGCCCGTGAGCTGGTCGAGGCGATGGAGGCCGAGGACTGGGCGCCGGAGGCGGTCGAGAAGATCGCCGCCGGCCTGCCGCCCGCCGTCGCCGAGGTGCTGGCCTTCGCGGCCCACCAGGTCGTCCCGCGCCTCGCCGCGACCACGGACGAGCTGGACGCCGTCGTGCACGCGCTCGGCGGCGGCTTCGTGAAGGCCGGCCCGTCCGGCTCGCCGCTGCGCGGGCTGGTCAACGTCCTGCCGACCGGGCGCAACTTCTACTCCGTCGACCCGAAGGCGGTGCCCAGCCGGCTCGCCTGGGAGACCGGCCAGGCGCTGGCCGCCTCGCTGGTCGAGCGCTACCGGGCGGACAACGACGGCGCCTACCCGCCCTCGGTCGGCCTCTCGCTGTGGGGCACCAGCGCGATGCGCACGGCCGGCGACGACATCGCCGAGGCGTTCGCCCTGCTCGGCGTGCGCCCGGTCTGGGACGACGCCTCGCGCCGGGTCACCGGCCTGGAACCGATCGGCCTGGCCGAACTCGGGCGTCCGCGGATCGACGTGACGCTGCGCATCTCGGGCTTCTTCCGGGACGCCTTCCCGCACGTGGTCAACCTGCTGGACGACGCGGTGCGCCTGGCCGCCCGCCAGGAGGAGGCCGACGAGGACAACTTCGTCCGGGCCCACGTCCAGGCGGACCTGGCCGAGCACGGTGACGAACGCAAGGCCACCGTCCGGGTGTTCGGCTCCCGCCCGGGCACCTACGGGGCCGGTCTGCTCCAGCTGATCGACAGCCGGGACTGGCGCACCGACGCCGACCTCGCCGAGGTCTACACGGTCTGGGGCGGCTACGCCTACGGCCGCGACCTCGGGGGCCGCCCGGCCCGCGAGGAGATGGAGACCGCGTACAAGCGGATCACCGTGGCGGCGAAGAACACCGACACCCGCGAGCACGACATCGCCGACTCGGACGACTACTTCCAGTACCACGGCGGCATGGTGGCCACCGTCCGGGCGCTCACCGGCAAGGCGCCGACGGCGTACATCGGCGACTCGACCCGGCCCGAGACGGTGCGCACCCGCACCCTCACCGAGGAGGCGGCCCGGGTCTTCCGCGCCCGGGTCGTCAACCCGCGCTGGATCGAGGCGATGCGCCGGCACGGGTACAAGGGCGCCTTCGAGATGGCGGCGACCGTCGACTACCTGTTCGGCTACGACGCCACCACCGGCGTGGTCGCCGACTGGATGTACGAGAAGCTCACCCAGGAGTACGTGCTCGACCCGACCAACCGCGAGTTCCTGGCGGGCGCCAACCCCTGGGCGCTGCACGGGATCAGCGAGCGGCTGCTGGAGGCGGCGAGCCGGGGCCTGTGGGCCGAACCCGACCCGGAGCTGATCGAGCAGCTCCAGGCCGCGTTCCTGGAGAGCGAGGGCGACCTGGAGGGCGAGGGCTGACGGCCGACGGGTGCCGCCCGCCCCAGCGGGTAGGCGGCGCCCGTGCTGATCTTCAAAGTCCGCGAATTCCGCCGTCACCGGCCCGGTGACCTGGTGACATCCACCCCCGGGGCGGACAATCGGAGGATGTCGCTCCGATTCGCGCTGACCCGGCCCCCGCGGTACGCCGCGCTCGTCGCGGGCGCCGTCCCGGTGCTCTGCTTCCCGGGGGCCGGTCTCGCGGCACTGGCCTGGGTCTGCCTGGTGCCCGGTCTGCTGCTGATGCAGCGGGCGCCGAGTGCGCGGGAGGCCGCCGTGCGGGGCTGGTGGTTCGGCGCCGGGTTCATCCTCACCGCGATGTACTGGCTGATCCCCTCGATCGGCCCGGCGCTGCCGGTGCTGGCGGTGCTGTTCGGTGCGCTCCAGGCCGGTGTGGGCTTCGCGGTGTGGCGGCTGCTGCGCCCGCCGGTGACCGCCGGCCGGGCGCTGGCCGCGCTGGTGGTGGTGCCGGCGGTGTGGGTGACCACCGAGTTCGCGCGCTCCTGGCAGGCGCTCGGCGGCCCGTGGGCCCTGCTCGGCGCCACCCAGTGGCAGCATCCGGCGGTGCTGGCGCTGGCCGCCGCGGGCGGGATCTGGCTGGTCAGCGCCGCCGTGGTGGCCGCCAACACGGCGGTGGTGGTGCTGCTCTGCACCCGCCGGTGGCCGGTCCGCGTGCTGGCGGCCGGCGCCGGCGCGCTGGTTCTGCTGGCCGGCCCGGTGCTGTTCGCGCTGCGCACCCAGCCGGCCCCGGACGGCCGCGCGACGGTCGCGCTGGTCCAGCCGGGCATCGTCGAGGACGCGGGGCAGCGCCTGGACGCGAGCGTCAACGCCACCGCCGCCCTCGCCGGGCGGCCCGTCGACCTGGTGGTCTGGGGCGAGAGCAGCACCACCGCCGACCTGGACCGGGACACCGCCGTGCTGGAGCGGCTGCGCGCGCTGTCCGCCGCGACGGGGGCCCCGCTGCTGGCCGGGGAGGACGCCCGCAAGGGCGACGGGAGGATCTCCAAGGACGCGGTGCTGATCGGCCCGGACGGCGTCGAGGACCGCTACCGGAAGATCCGCCTCGTCCCGTTCGGCGAGTACATCCCGCTGCGGCCGGTGCTCGGCTGGATCGCGGGCGTGAGCCGGGCGGCCGGCGAGAACCGTGCCCCCGGCAGCGCCTTCCACGTCCTGCACCCGGTCGGCCGCGACGGCCGGCCGCTGCCGGTCGGCGCGCTGGTCTGCTTCGAGTCGGCCTTCCCCGACATGTCGCGGGTGGCCGCCACCGAGGGCGCGCGGCTGCTGGTCTACCAGTCCGCGACGTCCACCTTCCAGCACACCTGGGCGCCCGAACAGCACGTCTCGCTGGGTGCGCTGCGGGCCGCCGAGACCGGCCGCCCGGTGGTGCAGGCCTCGCTGACCGGCGTCTCGGCCGCCTTCGACGCCCAGGGCCGGGAGATCGCCCGGCTCGGCACCGACCGGACGGGCGCGCTCACCGTGGACCTCGCACTGGCCGCCCCGCAGGCCCGCACCTGGTACGACCGGATCGGCGACGTGGTGCCGGTGACGGCGGTCGCGGTCACGGCCGTCGCGGGCGCGTTCGCCCTGCGGCCCCGGCCGCGGCGGCGGCGGCCGTCGGGCGGGCCCGCCGCGGTGGGCGCGAAGGATCAGCCGTCCGTCCCGGCCTGGTAGACGCCGAACACCCCGCCCTGCGGATCCCGCAGCACGGCGATCCGCCGGACGCCGCCGATGGAGGAGGGCGCCATCACCACCTCGCCGCCCAGCCCGGCGGCCCGGCTCGCCGTGACGTCGACGTCGGCGACCGCGAAGTAGGGCAGCCAGTGCGGCGGCAGGTGCGCCGGGAACTGCTCGCCCATGGCGAGCATCCCGCCGAAGTCGGCGCCGTCGAGGCCCCACTGGGTGTACGACTCACCGGCGTTGACGGACCAGCCGAGGACGGCGGGGTAGAACGCCGCCGACCCCTCGGTGTCCCGGGTGAGCAGCTCCACCCAGCCGAGCGCGCCCGGGTCGTTGAACACTCCCGCGCCGGCGAAGCTCCGGGCCTGCCAGAGCGAGAAGACGGCGCCGGACGGGTCGGCGACGACGGCGAACCGGCCGATGTCGAGCACCTCCATCGGCTCCATCACCGCCCGGCCACCGGCTGCGGTGACCTTCGCGACGGTGGCGTCGGCGTCCGTGACGCTGAACGAGACCGTCCATCCGGTGCGCTGCCCCGGGCCGTACAGCGGGCTGAGACCGGCGGCCGGGGCGTCACCGAGCATCATCATCGTGTAGCCGCCCGCCTCGGGGCGCGGGTCGGTCTCGGCGCGCCAGGCGAAGAGTTCGCCGTAGAAGGCCTTGGCGGCCGCCGGATCCGAGGTGGCGATCTCGGCCCAGCAGGGCCCACCGACGGTCACGGTGGTGAGTTTCATCTGCTCGTGGTCCTCTCCGCGGCTCGGGGGCCCGGGTCGGCTCCCCAGCCCAGGATGCGACGGTGCGGGCGGGGCGGGTGCGGCTGGTGGGCCGAACGGGGCCGGTGGCCCGCCCGGGGCGGCAGGGCCCGGGAGTGGGTTGTTCAAATTGGAACTACAAGGTACGGTCGGCATCGTCCAACGGTTCGAATCTGAACCAGTCACCCCCCGTTCCATTCCCGCAGCATCGGAGGCCCGGCATGCCGCAGCACGGCACCGCCACCGTGCGCTCTCGCGTGCGCATCCCGCTCACCTTCCCCGACGGCTACCGGGCGGACGCCGAGGTGTTCACGTTCCACGGCCTCGAAGACGGCGCCGAACACCTGGCCCTCGCCCTCGGCGAGGTGCGCGGCACCCCGCTGGTACGCCTGCACTCCGAGTGCCTCACCGGCGACGTGTTCGGCTCCGACCGCTGCGACTGCGGCCCGCAGCTGCGCGAGTCCGTCGAGCGGATCAGCGAGGCCGGCGGCTACCTGCTCTACCTGCGCCAGGAGGGCCGCGGCATCGGCCTCTACAACAAGCTGGACGCCTACGCCCTCCAGGACTCCGGCCTGGACACCTACGACGCGAACACGGCCCTCGGCCTGCCCGAGGACGGCCGGGACTACACCGCCGCCGCCCAGATGCTCGCCGCCCTGGGCGCCCCCGACATCGACCTGCTCAGCAACAATCCCGACAAGGCGCAGCAGCTGACCGCCCTCGGCATCGGGATCGGGCGCCGGGTGCCGACCGGTGTGCACCTGTCCGACAGCAACCTCCGCTACCTGCGGGCCAAGGTGGAGGTGACGGGGCACACCATCGCCCTGACCACCTGACACCGCAACCCGCCGGGTTGTGAACGGCCGTGAACAGCTCATGAAATGGTTTGTGTGACCACCACACCGGCGTACCTCCTGCTGGACGATCACATCCAGTGATCCCGCTCCCGCAGGAGGCCCCCTCGCCGTGCCCGTGAAGCAGATACACCTCGCCGCGCAGCTCCCCGCCGTCCAGCACACCACCGTCTGGTCCGACCCCCGCTCCGGCAGCCAGATCGACCTCGACTCGTTCGTGCGGCTGGCGCAGACCGCGGAACGCGGCAGGTTCGACTTCTTCTTCCTGTCCGAAGGCCTGCGGCTGCGCGAGCACAAGGGGCGCATCCACGACCTCGACGTGGTCGGCAGGCCCGAGTCGCTGACCGTGCTCAGCGCGCTCGCCGCCGTCACGACCCACCTCGGGCTGGCCGCCACGGTCAACTCCACCTTCAACGAGCCGTACGAGGTGGCGCGGCGCCTCGCGACGCTGGACCACCTGAGCGAGGGCCGCGCCGCCTGGAACGTGGTGACCAGCTTCGACGCGTTCACCGGGGAGAACTTCCGGCGCGGCGGCTTCCTGGACGAAGCGGACCGCTACACCCGCGCCGCCGAGTTCCTGCACACCGCACGCGAGCTGTGGGACAGCTGGGCGCCGGGCGACGTCCGGGCGGACCAGGACGCCGGGGAGTTCGTCCCGGCCGGGGTCGGCGCGTTCGAGCACCGGGGGCAGCACTTCGACATCGCCGGGCGGTTCAACACGCCCCGCGGCCCCCAGGGGCACCCGGTGATCATCCAGGCGGGCGAGTCGGACGAGGGCCGCGAGTTCGCCGCCTCCGACGCCGACGTCATCTTCAGCAGGTACGACGAGCCCGGGCCGGCCCGGGCCTTCTACCGGGACGTCAAGGGGCGGCTCGCCAAGTACGGCCGCGCCCCCGAGGACCTGAAGATCATCCCCAGTGCCACGTACGTCCTCGGCGACACCGCCGAGGAGGCCGCCGAGCGCGCCGCACAGATCACCCGGGCCCAGATCGGGCCGCAGACGGCGCTCACCCTCCTCGAAGCGGTCTGGGGCCGGGACCTCTCGGCCTACGACCCGGACGGGCCGCTGCCCGACATCGACCCCGTACCCGACAGCCTGGTCCTCAAGGGCCACACCCAGTACCGCAAGGACCGGGACAGCAGGGCCCGCGAGTGGCGCGAACTCGCCGCCGCGCGCGGGCTGAGCATCCGTGAACTGGTCATCGAGGTCGCCGGGCGGCAGACCTTCGTCGGCACCCCGCGCACGGTCGCCGACGCGATCGACGACTTCGTGCAGAGCGACGCCGCCGACGGCTTCGTCCTCGTCCCGCACCTGACGCCCGGGGGCCTGGACGAACTGGTGGACAAGGTGGTGCCGCTGCTCCAGGAGAAGGGCGTGTACCGCACGGAGTACTCCGGCAGCACGCTGCGCGACCACCTGGGCCTGAAACCACCCCGCCGCACACCGGCCACCAGGGCCGCAGAGGAGGCATCGTGACCCGGCTCAACCTCGCCGTCGCCCTGGACGGCGCCGGCTGGCACCCGGCCGCCTGGCGCGACACCGGCGCCCGGCCCGGCGCGATCTTCGGCGCCCGGTACTGGGCCGACCTGGTCACCGAGGCCGAACGCGGCCTGCTCGACCTCGTCACCTTCGAGGACTCGCTCGGCCTGCAGTCCTCCTCCTACACCGGGCCGGACGACCGGACCGACCAGGTCCGGGGCAGCCTGGACGCCGTCCTGCTGGCAGCCCGGCTCGCGCCGCTGACCTCGCACATCGGCCTCGTCCCGACCACCAACGTCACCCACACCGAGCCGTTCCACCTCGCCACCGGCATCGCCACCCTCGACCACGTGAGCCGCGGGCGCGCGGGCTGGCGTCCGCAGCTCTCCTCGCGGGGCACCGACGCCGCCCACTTCGGCCGGCGGAGCACCCCCACCCTGACCCCGGACGACGTCCTCGACTCGGAGCTGATCGCCAAGCGCCTGCGGGCGCTGTTCGGCGAGGCCGACGAGGTGGTCGAGGCCGTCCGGCGGCTCTGGGACAGCTGGGAGGACGACGCGGAGATCCGCGACGCCGCCACCGGGCGCTTCATCGACCGCGACAAACTGCACCACATCGACTTCGAGGGGGAGCACTTCAGCATCCGGGGGCCCTCGATCACCCCGCGCCCCCCGCAGGGCCAGCCGGTGGTCACCGCCCTCGCGCACGCCTCCATCCCCTACGAGTTCGCCGCGGCCGGCGCGGACGTGGTGTACATCACCCCGCACTCGCGGGCCGGCGCCGTGGGCATCCTCGCCGAGGTCGAGGCGGCCAAGGCCGTGGTCGGCCGGCCCGCCGACCGGCCGCTCAAGGTCTTCGCCGACCTGCTGGTGTTCCTGGACGAGGAGCCGGGAGCGGCCGCTGCACGCAAGCGGCGGCTGGACGACCTGAACGGCGCCGCCCTCGCCTCGGACGCGGAGATCTTCACGGGCACCCCCGGCGCTCTGGCCGACCTGCTGCTCGACCGGCAGGGCGCCGGGCTCGACGGGTTCCGGCTGCGGCCCGGCTCCCTGCCGCACGACCTCACCGGCATCACCCGCGCCCTGGTGCCCGAACTCCAGCGGCGCGGCGCGTTCCGCACCGCCTACGAGGCCGGCACCCTGCGCGGCCTGCTCGGCCTGGCCCGGCCCGCCAACCGCTACGCGGGGCCGCACCGGTAGGGTGACGGGCGGCAGCGACCAGGGGGGAACCGTGCCCGTGCGCAGGTATCGCAGCGAACGGACGTTCGTACTGCTCCTCGGCCTCGCCCCGCTGCTCGTCCTGGCCTGGGCGGCCGGCGAGCGCGAGCGCAGGTCCGGGGGCCTGGTGCGGATCGGAGAGGCCCTGGACCGTCCGGGGATGCTGGTCGTGGCGGCGGTACTGCTGATCGTCGCACCGCTGTTCCGGCCGGACGGGCGCCACCGCCGCCCGCTCTCCCTGCTGCTCATCGCGGCCGGTGCGCTCGCCGTGCCGGTCACCCTGCTGTTCTGCCTGCTCGGCGCGGCCTTCGGGAGCGGCGGCGACCGGGTCGAGCGCCACGCCGCACCGGGCCGCGGCGACCGCACCCTGGTGGTCGACGAGGGTGCGGCCGGGCCCGACTCGATCTGGTCCGTCCAGGCGGACGAGGGGACGGGACTGTCGACCCGGCGGTGGGAGCTCGGCAGCTTCGGCCGGCAGACCACCCACCCGGCCGGGGTGCGCCTCACCGCCGCCTGGACCGGCCCCGACGAGATCACCGTCGAGACCGACGAGGGGGTCTACGTGTTCCACCTCGACCCCCGGACGGGCGAGCCCACCGAAGGCGCTCCCGTCAGCAGGGCCGCAGCGTCCTGAGGCGACGGCGCAGCGCCAGGCGCAGCCGCCGGGCCACCGTGCCCGTGAAGCGGACGGCCTCGGCGGCGGCCGGCGCCGGGTCGTCGCGGGTCAGCCAGCTGCGTTCGGTGCCGCGCCGGGGCAGGATGTCCGGCGGGAGGCGGCGCTGCTGCCAGGCCCAGACGGCGGCGGCCGGCAGGTCGAGCTGGCCGACGCCGAAGCTGCGGGTCCGCTGCGGGGAGCGCGGGACGGGCCGGCCGGTCAGGTCCAGGTGCAGGGCGCGGACCACGTCGAGGCCGTCGGCCGTCTCGAAGACCCGGAACTGGGCGCCCGTCCTGGGGTTGAAGTCGACCAGCTTGTAGCGGCCGTCGCGGCGGTCCAGCCGCCAGTCCAGGTCGGCCACGCCCCGGTAGCCGATCCGGGTGCACAGGACGGCCGCGAGGTCGGCCAGCACCGGGTTGGGCAGGGCGCGGGCCCGGGTGGTGACGCCCGCACCCGGCGGCCAGGAACGCAGCTTGAGGCCGGTGAAGACGAGCGGTTCGGAGCCGTCGGCCGGGCACCACAGGTGGGTGAACCAGTCCTCCGCCTGCTCCGGCGGCAGGTACTGCTGCACCAGCACCGACGGCTGCGAGCCCGGTGGCAGGAGTTCCAGCAGCTGGGCCTCGTCCCGGACGACCGTGGTGTGGCCCACCGCCGGTGTCCGCAGCCGGGTGAACGGCTCCAGGTTCTTGAGCACCAGCGGGTAGCCGTGGTTGCGGCCGATGCCGAGCAACTCCTCGTGGCCGCCGGGCGCCCAGGCGTCCGGGGTCGGTACGTCGTGCTCCCGGCAGATCCGGAACAGGCCGTCCTTGTCGGCCAGCCGGCGCGGCAGCGCGGGCGGAACGGGCGCCAGCAGGAAGTGCTCGCCGAGCTCACCGGCGTGCTCGGCCAGCAGCACGGCCGCCTCGTCGTCGGTCGCCACCGCGACGGCGGGGCGACCGATGGCGCCGCCGAGCTCCCGCAGGGCGGCGACCATGGCGGCCGGGTCCTCCAGCCCGCTGAACGGCCGGACGAACGACCCGGTGAGGTAGCGGGACACCGCCGTCGGCGTGAAGCGGTCCTCGACCATGGCGTAGACCGGCACACCGATCCGGCCGAAGCTGCGGACGGCACCGACGACCCCTTGGTGCTGGGGGTAGTGCCCGACCTTGACCAGGAGGACGGGAACGTCACGGTCCGGCAGGATCAGGGGTTGCGGCATGGTGCGGGCCTCGAAACTGGAGCGGCTCATGGCAGGAACACGGCCGGAAGGCTCAGTCCCATTGTCGGCCCGTCCGGCGCTGCGGGCGAGCCGTCCGGCCGTACGCCGGTGAACGACCGCTGCCGAAGGGCGATTTGACCCCCTTCGCTACGGAACGGAACCGGCCGGGCACAAAGGAGGGGGTGTTCTTCCCCGCCCGCCGGATGCACGCTGGACGGGGGTGCCTGTACGGAGGAGGGCGTCTGATGTCAATGCACTGTCAGCCGAACGCCGCCGGTGGCGGCGCGGATTCCGGGCGGCGACGACCATGACGGCCGCCGCCGATATCGATGTCACGGTGGTCGGCGCGGGGCCGTACGGGCTGGCGACGGCCGCTCACCTGGAGGGCCACGGAGTCCCGGCCAGGTTCTTCGGCGAACCGATGGACAGCTGGAGCGAGCGGATGCCCGCCGGTATGTACCTGAAGTCCACGCCCCGCGCGTCGTCCATCTCCGACCCCGCCGGCCGGCACCGGCTCGAACACTTCCGGGCTGCCGAGGGCCGGGCCAACGGGGGCGACCAACACCCCATTCCGGTCTCCGAGTTCATCCGCTACGGGCTGTGGTTCCAGGAGCGCTGCGTGCCCTCCCTGGAGCGCACGGCCGTCCGCACCATCAGCGGCGGCCGGAGCGGGTTCCGGGTCTCCCTGTCCAACGACGAGACGTTCAGCAGCCGGAAGGTGGTGATGGCCACCGGGCTGACCCCCTACGCCTACGTGCCCGAGCCGCTGAACCGGCTCACCGACAGCGGCCTGGTCTCGCACTCCGCGGACCACAAGGACCTGTCCCGCTTCAGCGGGCAGCGGGTCGCGGTGGTGGGGGCGGGTCAGTCCGCGCTGGAGAGCGCCGCCCTGCTGCACGAGGCGGGGGCCGAACCCACCGTCGTCGCCCGCACCCCCGCACTGCTGTTCGGCGACCCGCCCCCGACCGACCTGCCGGCCGACCGGCCGCTGCCGACCCGGATCGCCAAACCGGGCTCGAACCTGGGCCCGGGATGGTCGCTCTACGCCTGCGCCAACGCCCCCGGGGCGTTCCGCCACCTCCCGGACCGCAGCCGGCTCCACCTGGTGCGCACGGTGCTCGGACCCTCCGCCGCCTGGTGGCTGCGCGAACGACTGGACGGGCAGGTCCCCCTGCTGACCGGTCGTACGCTGGGCTCCGCCGCGGAGTCCGCGGGGCGGGTGCGACTGGAGCTGCGCGGCCCGCAGGGGCGCACCGAGGTCCTGGACACGGACCACGTGCTCGCCGCGACGGGCTACCGGGTGGACGTCGACCGCATCGGCATCCTGGGCCCGGAGATCCGCCGCGCGGTGCAGCGGATCGACGGTGCGCCACGGCTCGACGCCGACTACGAATCCTCCGTTCCCGGGCTGTACTTCACCGGGCTGTCCGCCGCCGCGACCTTCGGGCCGGTGATGCGCTTCGTCTGCGGCACCGACTACGCCGCCCGACGGGTCTGCGCCGCAGTCGACGGAGCCGGCTCGTGACGCCCGCCGCACCCGGCGGGCCCGCCCCCCAGCACCCGGACCGGCCGGACCGGGACCGAGAGACACGGTCGTGTCCGGGCGACCGGCGGTAACCGCCGAGGCCCCCGAACCCGCCCCCCGGGAGCGGCCCGGTGCGGTCCGGCCGGCCGCCGGCCGGGCCGCCGCACTGCGCTCCGGCTCCTCGCTCCTGCCGTACCTGCTGCTCCCGGTCGCCCTGCTGCTCTGGCTGCTGTCGCTGCGCCGGGTGAACCTGGCCTCGATGGCGGACCTCGGCCTGCTGCAGGTCCTGCCCGTCCTCTACTGGGTCGCGGTGCTGCTGCTCTCGGCCGGCTTCTGGCTGGCGGTGCGTGACAAGCGGGTGAGCAGCCGCTGGCTGACCGCCTACGTGCTCGGACTGATCGCGACCATCCACGCGACACCGACCCTCCTGTACCCCACGCTGCGCTACTCCTGGGCCTGGAAGCACATCGCCGTGCTCGACGCGATGATCCATCACAACGGCCCGGTGCCCGGCGCCGCGGGCTTCGACATCTACAACCAGTGGCCCGGGTTCTTCGCGTTCAACGGGCTGTTACTGCGGGTCACCGGACTGGACTCCGCCGTCGGGTACGCGGCCTGGGCGCCGCCGCTGATCAACGCCCTGCTGCTCGGGCCGCTCCTGCTGCTCTACCGGGCCGTCACCACGGACCGCACACTGGTCTGGGGCGCGGTCTGGATCTACTACTGCGCCTCCTGGGTCGGGCAGGACTACTTCGCGCCGCAGGCCTTCGCCTTCCTGCTCTTCGTCGTGGTGCTGGCCATGGTGGTCCGTCAGCTGCCCGGCCGGGCTCCACCGGCCGGCACGGACCCCGGCGGCGCCCACCCCCTGCGCGGCTCGGAGCCGCCGCCCGGGCGGCTGCCGCCGGGCGGGTGGATGCCCGTGCGCTTCGGGCTCGTCCTGGTGGTCGAGGCGGCGATCGTCTCCTCCCACCAGCTCACCCCCATCATGCTGGTCTTCACGCTGGCCATGCTGGCCCTGCCGCGCCGCAACCGGCGCACCGTGGTGCCCGTCCTGGTCTCGGCGCTGGCCATGACCACGCTGTGGGACGCCACCGTGGCGCACCGGTACCTGTCCGCCAACCTGCCCAACTTCATCCGGGCGCTGGCCACTCCGGACGGCAACATCTCCTCCGGACTGGCCGGGCTCGGCGCCGCGGCACCCGGCCAGGTCCTGGTCGCGTGGGTGGACCGCGGCCTGTCCGCCACCGTGTTCCTGCTGGCGCTGGCCGCCCTGTGGCGCCGCCCGTGGATCCGCCACTGCGGCCTGCCGCTCGCCGCGCTCGGCCCGATCCCGCTGCTGGCCGCGAACAGCTACGGCGGCGAGATGATCTTCCGGGTCTACCTCTTCGCACTGCCCTCGCTCGCCTTCCTGATCGCCGCCCTCGTCCTGCAGCCCGGCAGCCGGCCCAGGCTGCGCGCCGTCTCCGCGGTGGTGGTGACGCTGTCCCTGCTCGGCGGCCTGTTCTTCGGCTACTACAGCAAGGAGGACATGAACTACTTCACGCCCAAGGAGGTCACCGCCGCCCGGGCGATGATCGAGCTGGCCCCGCCCGGCTCGCTCGTCGTCGCGATGACCGGCAACGTGCCGGGCAGCGCTGCCGACTTCGACCAGCACGACCGGGTGCAGCTCGACCAGGGCCCGGAGGGGACCAAGGAGTTGCTGGTCCGTGACCCCTTGGCGGGCCTGGAGAAGTCGGTCGCCTACGCCGCGCCGGGCACTCCCGCGTACCTGATCCTCAACCGTGCGCAGGCCGCCGAGTGCCTGCTGACGGGTGTGATGCCCGCCGACTCCGTGGACCGGCTCGGTGCTGCCGTGGACGGCTCGACGGAGTTCAGCGTGGTGTACCGCAACGACGACGCGGTGGTCTACCGCTTCGTCCCGGTTCCCGCGTCCGAGGCGAAGCCCTGACCAGGAGGTGACCGCAGATGTCCCGGCGAAGCGCACAGGCACTGGCGCTCGCGTTGTCCGGCTGGATCGCACTGGCGGCCACCCTCGTGACCGCGGTACCGGTCCTGCGGGCCGTCGTCACGTCGGTGTTCCTGCTGCTCTGCCCCGGCCTGGCCCTGGTGACGGCGGCCCAGGCCCTGCTGGGCCGGCGCGGCCACCGGCTGGACCGGCTGGAGGCGGTGGTGCTCACCGTCGCCCTCAGCCTGTCGGTGGTCGCGCTGGTCGCGGTCGGGTTCCACCTCACCGGCAGCTTCACGCCCGCCCGGGCGACGGCGGTACTGGCCGCTCTCACCACCGCCGGCACGCTGCTCGCGCTGCGCTGGGAACGCCCGCCGCCCGCGCCCGCGCGGCCGGATCGCCCCGGGCCCCGGCCGGCGCACGGGTGGCGGGGCTGGTGGAGACGCCGGTGGAACGTGAAGCGCCCGGCTGCGCGCTCGGGTGCGGCCGCCCTGCTGGTACTGGCCGCCGCCTGCGGCGGGGGCGGCGGGGCCACCGAGGTCTGGCACACCCCGGGGGCGACGGTCGCCGCGAAGGACCCGGGCAGCCTGGCCTCCCCGGCCGCGCCCGGGCCCTGGCAGCTGGTGTTCCAGGACGAGTTCGACGCGACGAGCCTCAACCCGGCGCTCTGGGCCACCTGCTACGACTGGAACAACGCGGGCTGCACCAACGCGGGCAACCACGAGCTGGAGTGGTACCTGCCGGGTCAGGTCTCCGTCAGCAGCGGCGCGCTCAACCTGAGCGCCGTCCGCCGCACCACGGCCGGTACCGACGGCCACGTGTACCCGTGGGCCTCGGGCATGGTCACCACCGGGCGCGACAACTGGGACGCCGCGCCGCGCCGGACGTTCACCGGGGGCTACTTCGCGGCGTCGATCCAGATCCCCGCCCAGGCCGGCATGTTCCCCGCGTTCTGGCTGATGCCGCAGACCCGGGAGACGCCGCCCGAACTCGACATCGCGGAGTTCATCGGAACCACCAGCACCGTCCAGATGACCGTGCACTGGCCCGAGAACGGCAAGAACGCGGCGACGGCCGAGACGTACGGTCCGCAGGACTTCCCCGGTGGCTACCACGTGTTCGCCCTCGACTGGGAGAAGGACTCGCTGACCTGGTACGTCGACGGGGTGGCCCGCTTCCACGACACCGACCCGGCGCACATCCCCACCGGCCCGATGGAGCTGCTGCTCAACCTGGCGGTGGGTTACCCGAAGGCGCCGCCGGACGACGTCAGCGTCGCGAACATGAAGGTGGACTGGGTACGGGTCTGGCAGCACTGACGCCCCGGGCAGGCACCCGGGACGCACCGGCCGGCGGCGGGCTCAGCCGGCCGGCGGACCCCCGGCCGGCCGGCCCAGCGTGGCCGTCAGCCGACGGTAGGCGCGCCATCCCCTGGTGCGCAGACGCTCGGGGAAGGGGGCGACCGGGGCGCCGTGCCCCTCGGTCCAGTTCCGGAAGACCTCCGGCGGCGTGTCCGAGCGGACCATCAGGCGGGCGATCCGCAGCGGGTGGTCGGCGGTCGAGCTGAAGGCGTTGGCGACCGCGCAGGCCGACGTCCAGCCGGCCTTCTGCACCTGCCGCCGCACCCCGGCGCTGGAGTAGCCGTGCGGGTAGGCGAAGGAGAGCGCCTCGTGCCCGAGGCCGTCCTCCAGCTCGTGCTTGCATCCGGCGACCTCCTCCCAGACCCGGCGCGCGGGCAGGGTGTCGAGCTGCGGGTGGGTCCTGGTGTGGCCGCCGATCTCGATCCCGAAGGAGTCCAGCGCCGCGATCTGGCGCCAGTTCAGCATCGGCGCGCACGGCAGCAGGCTGCCGCGCGCGGGGCGCCCGGGGATGTGCACCGCCCCGGTGGTGACGAAGAGCGTGGCGGGCACGTCCCGCTCGGTGAGCAGCGGAGCCACCGTCCAGTAGAAGTCGGCGAAGCCGTCGTCGAAGGTGAGGACCGCACTGTGGTCGGGCAGGACCGGGCCGCCGCGCAGGGCGAGGACCAGCCGGCGCAGCGGGACGATGGTGAAGCCGCTGCCGATGATCCGGTCGAGCTGCTCGGCGAAGGTCCGCGGTGCCACGGTGTAGGGCGCGATCCAGCTGGGCGGGTCGTCGGCGATCGAGTGGTAGAGGAAGACCGGTACGACAGTCATGGCGCGCCTCCGCCGGACCGGGCCAGCGCGGCGTGCAGCTGCCCGGTGCCGTAGCCGAGTGTGGTGACCGCGACGCCGGCGGCCAGTGCGGCGGCCCTGCGCGGCCCTCCGCCGCCGGTGCGCAGCGCGCGCGCCACCGCCTGCGGCACCGTCGAACTCAGGTACCTGCGTTCGCTGGCCAGGCCGCGGCCCGGCCCGGCGAGGCGGGCGACGGCGGCCTTGGACAGCCCCTCGCCGTAGCAGCGGGCCCGGAAGTAGGCCCAGGTGGCCCGGGCGCCGGGGACGTGATGGGTGACGGCGGCGGCCGGCTCGTACCGCAGCCGGGCGTCCGGGTGCAGGACGGCCAGCCGCAGGCACAGCTCGGTCTCCTCGCACCCGAGCGGACGGGTGCCGACCCGGCCGAGGTCCGTCCGGAAGCCGCCCGCGGCGACCACTTCGAAGCGTCGGAAGGACATGTTCGCGCCGATGAAGTTCCTCACCGGCGATCCGTGTTCGGGCAGGCCGCGGTACGAGCAGCCGACCACCCAGTCGAACTCGGGCGGGAACCAGCGGGGCCGGCCGCTCTCCCAGCGGGCGCGTACCAGCCCGCCCACCCCGAGCACCGCCGGGTCGCGGTAGGCGGCCAGCAGGCAGGCCGTCCAGTCCGGGTCGGCGGCGGCGTCGTCGTCCAGGAAGGCGATCACGTCGCCGTGTGCGGCCGCCAGGCCGGTGTTGCGGGCCCCGGACAGGCCGCGGGTCTCGCGGTTGCCGACGATGCGGATGCCGGTGAACTCCCCGGCCGCGCGTTCTGCGAGGTCCGGGCAGTGGTCGACGACCAGCAGGATCTCGTCGGGCGGGCGGTCCTGGGCGTGCAGGGAGCCGATCGCGGCACACAGGTCGTCCCAGCGGGCGAGGGTGTACGCGCAGACGACGACGGTCAGGCTCGGGTCGGCCCGGTCGCTTCGGGCGTTCATCGCGGACTCCTATCGGCAGGCGCGGGCCGGACGGCCGGCGCGCCGGGTGCGGCTGTGGCGGGGGCCGCCTTGACGGGCGCTCCCAGCCATCGGCGCAGGGTGAACAGCAGCGGCACCGCGAGCACGCTCTCGGCCAGCAGCCAGGCCGCGCCCACCCCGGTGACGCCCATGACGGGGATCAGCCAGAGGGTCAGCGCCAGCACCAGGACGCAGAGTCCGCCCTGAAGGACCACCACCCGGCGCATCCGGCGCTGTGCGCGGGCCACGTCGATGGCCACCCCGACCAGCAGGTTGGGCAGCGCGGAGAGCGCCAGCAGCCGCAGCAGGGCGGTGCCGTGCTCGGCGTAGTCGACGCCGAAGAGCCTGAGCAGCCAGGGCGCGGCGACGACGGTCACCACGACGCCCGCGCCGATCAGCGCGCCCGCGTTGCGCAGCACCCGGCGGGCGTGCTCGGCGAGTTTGGACGGGTCGCGCGCGGCCTCCACGATCAGCGAGCTGCCCATGTTGAGGGCGGCCAGGTAGAAGGTGTACGCGATGACCCAGGCGAGCGAGAAGTAGGCGTTCTGCTCGGCCCCGAGGCGGCCGAGGACGAACAGCGGCACCAGGCTGTAGGCGGCGAGCCGGAACAGCGAGCCGACGTAGTCGGCGGCCGCGTAGCGCACCATCCGCGGCGGGGGCACCCCGTCGCGGTCCGCGCGCTGGTGGGCGGGGACGGCCCGGCGGAACAGGAACGCGTTGGTGACGGCCAGCGAGACGACCAGCGCCGCACTCCAGGACAGCAGGATGCCGGAGTTCAGGGCCCAGATCGCGAAGGCGGCCAGCAGGACGGCCTTGCAGACGGAGAAGAGGGTGTTCTCGGCGAGCACCCAGTGGGCCCGGCGCAGGCCGGTGAGCGCTCCGTCCTGGAGGACGAAGAGGGTGTAGCCGATCGTGGCGGCGATGAAGCTGCCCGCGACGACGGGATCGCGCAGGAACCCGAGGGCCGGCGCCAGCGTGGGGATCAGGACCAGGAAGACCACCGCCGCGACGGCGCTGGTGGTGGTGCTGAGGCCGTAGCAGCGCAGCACGACCCGCCGGGTGTGCCGGCCGGCGGTCGGCACGAACCTGACCAGGACGTCGCCCAGGTTGAGCTGGCCGATCCCGGAGAGCAGGGCCGCGGCCGACAGGGCCGCGTAGCTGCGGCCCACCGCGTCGGCGCTGTACCAGCGGGTGGCGAGGATCCAGAAGACCATGCCGAGGGCCGCGGTGACGAGCGAACTCAGCGTCAGCACGTGGCCGTTGCGCAGCAGCGGATCTCCCGCCAGCAGGGCCCGCAGGCGGGCCCGCAGCAGTGTGGTGTAGGAGCACTGGCAGGGCAGCGGGAGCGGGCACGGGCAGGTACCGGCCGGGATCCGCCGGGGGGAGGCGGTGCGGATGGACACCTCACTCACCCCTGAGCGCGTAGTGCCGGGTGCGGCGCAGGCTGCGCAGGTAGCCCAGCGGGCCGTACAGCATGCCGCCGGCCTCCAGCAGCGCGAGGCTCCGGGAGCGGGCCCCGTCGGCGCCGGCCCGCCCGTTGGCCTGGGCAGCGGCACGGCGGATACCCCGGGGTATCCGCCGTACCAGTGCGGGGAGCATCCGCGGCTCCCCGGCCGCGGCGGCCGCGAGGTATGCGCCGAGGCCCGCTCCGTAGCCGTACACCTGGGCCCGTAGGGCCTTCAGGGAGTTGCGATGGCGGTGCCAGACGATCGCGCCCGGCCGGTAGGCCAGCACGTACCCGTTGGCGACCACCCGGAAGAAGGCCAGCAGGTCGTCCCCGCCGTGGGCGGGGGTGCCGGTGCCGGTGGACAGGTCGAAGCCGCCGAGGGCGCGCAGCAGGTCCGTCCGGAAGGCCATGTTGGCGCCGGACCCGAACCGGCCCGCGGTGAAGGGGAACAGCGGGTCGGCGGGCGGCTCCTTCAGGGACCACTGCTTGGCGGTGAATCCCTTGTCGTAGCCGCCGTGGTGCTGGAGGGCGGCCTGCGCCGCGGTCTCCAGCTCCGCGGGCAGGATGAGCCCGGTGACGCAGCCGACCTCCGGGTTCTCGGCGAAGGCCTGGGCGATCTCGGCGGGCCAGCGGCGGTCCACCAGCGTGTCGTCGTCGGCGAAGGCGACGATCCCGGCGTGGGCTGCGGCCAGGCCCAGGTTGTGGGCCCGCGCGACGCCCGCCACCGGCTCGCGCAGGTAGCGGATCCGGCCCGCGTACCGCCCGCGGACGAGCCGTTCGGCGGCGTCGTCCGCCGGGGCGTTGTCCACGACGATGATCTCCAGGCCGGGGTAGCCGGTCCGCAGCAGGGAGTCCAGGCACTGGCCGAGCATGGCCTCCCGGTTGTGGGTGGCGACGATGACGCTGATCGGCGGGAGGCCCGCGGGCACCCGGGCGCGCCCGGCCCGACCCGGGGGCGCCACGGGTGTCGCGGTGGCTGAGGTGGCTGAGGTGGTGACCGGGGCGGCGTCGGCCGGGGTCCGGTCGGATCGGGCGGGAACGCGCAGCTCGCGATGAGCGGCATCGACCAGCGCCCGGCGCAGTCCGACAGGATCGCCGGGCGTTCCGGTGGCGTTCACCAAGCCGAGCGGGTGTCCGTGCAGTCGCACCAACGCCAACACGCGGCCGTCCGGGTCGACGGTGCCGGGGCCTCCCGGCGGGCGCAGCCCGCTCGGTTCGTCCAGGTCCAGTTCGACGATCCTGACAGGGGTGTAGAGCGAGTCGCGGGCGGCGGGGCAGGGGCAGGCAGCTGCGGTGCGCCGGTCGGGGCCTTTCATCATCGCTCCCCCGGGACGGCGGCGGCAGTGGCGGACCGGGCGCCGGGGCGCTCGGACACCAGCGTCCGCAACACCCGCCGGCCGTCGGAGACGGCGTGCAGGTGGGAGCGGCCACTGCGACGGGGAAGTTCGAGGCTCGGCACTTCGGCGATCCGCAGGCCGGAGCGCAGAGCGTGGGTGATCATCTCGGCCTCGATCTCGAAGCCGGAGGAGCGCAGGTCGAGGGTCTTGAGGAAGTCGCGGCGGAAGGCGCAGTACCCGTAGCAGAGGTCGGTCAGGGTCGCGTCGTACAGCCGGTTGACGACGGCCAGCAGGGCGCGGTTGCCGAGCGAGCGCACCTTGGTGAGGTCGAGCGAGCCGCCGCCGGCGATGCACCGCGAGCCCTTGACGAAGTCGTAGCCGTTGTCGAGGAAGTGCAGGAAGTGCGGGATCTCGCCGGGCCACATGGAGCCGTCGGCGTCGATCATCACGATGTACTCGCCGGTGGCGGCGGCGAAGCCGGTGCGCAGGGCGTTGCCCTTGCCGGGTGCGCTCTGCTTCACGCTGCGGACGGTGGGCAGGCAGTGCCGGGCGACCGTCACGGTGGCGTCGGCGGAGGAACCGTCGACCAGGACGACCTCGTCCACGCAGCGCGGGATCTGCTCGAACACCCAGGGGATGTTGCGGGCCTCGTCCCGGGCGGGGACGACCAGGCTGACGGTGTGCGTGGTGGCGACGATGTCGCCGGTCCGGCGCATCGGACGCCGGGCGGTCACCGGGTCGCTGGCGCGGCGCATCGGCGGCCTGCTGGTCACCCGGTCGCTCGCGCGGCGCATCGGCGGCCGGGCGTCGCGATCGCCGTTCGGGAGGTCATGGGGGGGCACGGTGATGCTCATCGAAGGCTGCCTCTCGGGAGGCCGCGGGCACACCGGTGTGACGGTGCGCCCCTGGTGGCGGGGCGGGCTCCTGCTGCGGCGCGGCGTCGGACGTGCTGCCGCCGGCGGCAGGGCGACGGGCCCCGGGACGGGACCGGGTGGACGGGACCGGGCGGCGTGCGGTCACGTGGTGTGCCGCGGGCGGCGGTTCGCGGGCCGTGTTTCGCGGGGTGCGGGCCACGGGCGGTGAGTCACCGGGTGCCGGTCCGTCGTGGGCGCCTGAGGCGCCGGTACTGCGCGGGCGCCGAAGGCGCCGAGTCCTTCAACTGGCCAATGTGCTCTCCGCACGGAGTGCGGTGCCAGGGCCCCATCGTGCCCACGGGGGCTCCCGCATGTCAAGGCATTTGGGGTGCTTTGTCCGAATTAAAGACCGGTCGGATGTCCGGCCCGCGGGGCGGGGTCACATCACCGGGCCGCCCTCGGCGATCCGCCGGGCGATCTCCCCGGGCCGCACCGGCCGGCCGAAGTGCCAGCCCTGCGCCCAGTCGCAGCCGATCTCGCGCAGCCGGGCCGCGTCACCACCGGTCTCCACGCCCTCCGCCGTCACGGTCAGGCCGAGCGTGTGCGCAAGGGACACCAGGCCGCTGACGATCCGCCAGCCGGTGTGCTCGTCCTTGCGCGGGTCGTGCAGGTCGCCGACGAAGGAGCCGGCGATCTTCAGCCCCGAGACCGGCAGGTCACGCAGGTAGGCCAGGTTCGACCAGCCGGTGCCGAAGTCGTCGATGGCCAGCGAGACGCCCATCCCGACCAGCTTGTGCAGGGTCTTCAGGGCCTCGTCCTCGGGCCCGACCACGGTGCTCTCGGTGATCTCCAGCTGCAGGCGGCGCGGATCCAGCCCGGTGGTCTGCAGGATCCGGCCGACGTCGCCCACCAGGCCCGCGTTGCGCGCCTGACGGACCGCCAGGTTGACGTTCATCTGCGGCGCCGCGTCCCCGAACCGGCGCACCCAGTCGGCCGCCTGACCGCAGGCCTGCTCCAGCACCCAGCGGCCCAGCGGCATGATCAGGCCGGTCTCCTCGGCCGTCGCGACGAACTCGTCCGGCCCCAGCACGCCCAGCTGCGGGTGGCGCCAGCGCACCAGCGCCTCGACGGCCGCGAGCGAGCCGTCGGCGAGCGCGTGCAGCGGCTGGTAGTCGATGAAGAACTCGCCGCGGTCCAGGGCCGCCGGCATCCGCACCGACACCGCGTACCGGCTGACCGCGCGCGCCGTCTCCTTGGGGTCGAACAGCGTCCACCGCCCGCGCCCCGCCTCCTTGGCGCGGTAGAGCGTCAGGTCGGCCGCCCGTACCGCCGCACCCGGGGAGGTGGTGGCGACCCGGCGCTCCAGGACGCCGACGCTCGCGCCGACGGCCAGCTTGTGGTCGCCGATGAGCACCGGGCCGTCCAGCGCGTTCAGCACGGTCTTGGCCGCGGCGACGGCCTCCTGCTCGCCGCGGCAGTTCTCCAGCAGCACCACGAACTCGTCGCCGCCGAGCCGCGCCACCAGGTGGCCGAGCGGGGTCAGCGCGGCCTTCAGCCGGTCGGCCACGGCGGCGAGCAGCTGGTCGCCGGTCTCGTGGCCGAGGCTGTCGTTGACCACCTTGAAGCCGTCCAGGTCGACGTAGCAGAGCCCGAAACGGGCCTCCGGCTCCGGGTCCTCGAAGATCTTCTCCAGCCGCTCGAAGAAGGCCGCCCGGTTGGGCAGCCCGGTGAGCGAGTCGTGGGTGGCCTGGTGGCGCAGCCGCTCCTGCCGGCGGTAGCGGTCGGTGATGTCCTCCAGCATCGCCACCTGGTACTGCGGCGAGCCGTCGTCGTCCCGGATCAGCGAGACCGTCAGCTGGGTCCAGACCACCTCGCCGTCGCGGCGGTAGTACGGCTTGTCGAACTGGAGGTACTCGCGCTTGCCGGAGATCAGCTCCTCGTACGCCTCCCACACGCCGGGGGTGTCCTCGGGGTGCACCAGTTCGTTGACCTTGTGGCCCTGGAGGTCCTCGGGGCGGGCGCCGAAGATGTCCTGGAGGGCCTTGTTGACCGCCAGGATGTTCCCGTCGGTGTCGCCGATGCCGATGCCGATGGCCGCGCTCTCGAACAGGGCGCGGAACCTGGCCTCGGACGCCCGCAGGGCCTTCTCCGCGTCCAGCCGGGCGGCGTCGGCGGCCGTCCGGATCGCCTCCTGCTCACGCAGGGTGCGCTCACGCAGGGCGCCGGCCCAGCCCGCCGCGAAGGCGCCGCAGAGCGCCGGGCCGCGCCCGTCCGAGTCGGGCTGCTCGTGCAGCAGCCCGACCGCGCGGGCCAGCACCGAGGGATCGGTGAAGTGCGCGTCCACCAGCAGGGCGCCGGCCTGCTCGGCGTAGGACGCCTCGAACGGCTGGTCGCGCTGGGCCCGGTGCAGCAGCGCGGCCGTCCGCGAGACCAGGCGGCGCAGGATGCCGGGGTGCACGGCCGCACCGTGCCCGGCCGCCAGCAGCCCGGCCCAGGACTCGTGGAACCTGGCCGCGACGGCGTCCGCCGGGTCGGCAGTCACGGACGGAGCCCTACACCCGCCATGCCGGTCATCCGCTCCGGGTGCTCCCCGACGGCCTGGGGGTTCTCCGGGCGCCACTCGGGCAGGTAGACCACGCCCGGATCGATCAGCTCGAAGCCGTCGAAGAGCGAGGTGATCTGCTCCTTGGTACGCATCGTCAGCGGCGTCGGAGTCGACTTGTAGAGCTTCTGGTGGTCCTCCGCCTGGTCGGGGCGTCCCTCCAGCGAGGCGTGCGACAGCGCCAGCGCGCTGCCGGGCGGCAGCGCGTCGCGGATCGCCGCCACCGCGCCCTTCGGGTCCTCCTCGTCCGTGACGAAGTGCACCACCGCGACCAGCAGCACCGCGACCGGCTCGCCGGGCGCCAGCAGGGCCTGCACCTCGGGGCGGGCCAGGATGTCCTGCGGGTCGCGCAGGTCGGCCTGGACGACGTGGGAGAGCGGGTCGTGCTCCAGCAGCAGCCGGCTGTGCGCGACCGCGACCGGGTCGCGGTCGACGTAGACCACCTCGGCGCCGGGGCGGATCGCCCGCGCGACCTCGTGCACCGCGCCGAAGGTCGGAATGCCGGAGCCGATGTCCAGGAAGCGCGAGAATCCCGCCTCCGCCAGGTGCTGCACCGCACGGCGCAGGAAGGCACGGTTGGACCGCATGATCATCGGCAGGTCGGGCCACAGCGCCATGGCCTTGCGGGCCATTTCGCGGTCCACCTCGAAGTTGTGCGATCCGCCGAGATAATAGTCGTAGACCCTGGCCGCGTTCGGCTTGTCAAGATCTGTTCCAGCCGGTACCCAGTCCGGTCGCCGCATGACGGTACCCCTTATTTTCCCGGCTTTATCCGGATCTGCGGATACAACAATGCACAGAAGATCATCCTCCGCGCGCCGGACGCATGCAACTGCAGCTTTCCCGCATTCCAGGGACCACCGAGGCCGCTGGGGCCACCGCAGCCACGCCTGATCTGCCGGGCCGACCGGAGGGCCGGATAATAGCACTGATGGCTGGACGAATAGAGGACTACGCCCTGATCGGCGACCTGCAGACGGCCGCCCTGGTCGGACGGGACGGCTCGGTCGACTGGCTCTGCCTGCCCCGCTTCGACTCCCCCAGCTGCTTCGCCGCCCTGCTCGGCGGACCGCAGCACGGCAGCTGGCGGCTCGCCCCGGCCGGCGCCGGGCCGTGCACCACCCGCAGCTACCGGGGCGACAGCCTGGTCCTGGACTCCGAATGGCGGACCGCCACCGGCGCCGTCCGGGTCACCGACTTCATGCCGCAGCGCGACCGCGCCCCCCACCTGGTGCGGATAGTCGAGGGCCTGGAGGGCAGCGTCGACATGCGCGGCGAACTGCGGCTGCGCTTCAACTACGGCCGCATCGACCCCTGGGTGCGCCGCACCGGGCACCACCGGATCGCCGTCGCCGGGCCCGACTCCGCCTGGCTGCGCGTCCCGCCCGGCGTGCACACCTACGGCACCGACGGCACCACCGCCTCGGACTTCACGATCGGCGCCGGGCAGCAGGCGGCCTTCGTCCTCACCTGGCAGCCCTCCCACCTGCACAACACCCCGCGGATCGAGCCCGCCACCGCGCTCCCCGACACCCTGCGCCGCTGGCAGGACTGGGCCGCGCACTGCCACTACCGGGGCGAATGGCGCGAGCCCGTCCTGCGCTCGCTGATCACCCTCAAGGCCCTCGCCTACGCCCCGACCGGCGGCATCGTCGCCGCCCCGACCGCCGCACTGCCCGAACGGATCGGCGGCGAACGCAACTGGGACTACCGGTTCTGCTGGCTGCGCGACTCCAGCATGACGCTCTCCGCCCTGCTGCGCGGCGGGTTCCGCGAGGAGGCCGCCGCCTGGCGGCACTGGCTGCTGCGGGCCATCGCCGGCGACCCGCGCGACCTGCAGACGATGTACGGGGTCGCGGGCGAACGGGTGGTGACCGAGACGGTGGCCGGCTGGCTGCCCGGCTACGAGGGCTCCCGGCCGGTGCGGTTCGGCAACGCCGCCGTCGGGCAGTTACAACTCGACGTGTACGGCGAGGTGGTGGACACCCTGCACCTGGCGCTGCTGGCCGGCATCCCGATGGAGCGCCACGTCTGGAGCCTGCTGCGGTCGCTGATGGAGTACCTCGAACAGCACTGGCAGGAGCCCGACGAGGGGCTGTGGGAGATCCGCAGCGGGCGCCGGCACTTCGTCCACTCCAAGGTGATGGCCTGGGTCGCCGCGGACCGCGCCGTCCGGATGGCCGAGGCCACCGGGCTGCCCGCACCCGTCGACCGCTGGCGCGCGATGCGCTCCGCCGTGCACGCCGACGTCTGCGCCAACGGGTACGACCGGCGCCGCGGCATCTTCGTCCAGCACTACGGCGGAAGGGAGTTGGACGCGGCGACGCTGTTCGTGGCGAAGAGCGGCTTCCTCCCGTCGGACGACCCGCGGGTGGTGCGGACGGTGGACGCCGTCCGCGACGGCCTGGACCACGGCGGCTTCGTCCGGCGCTACGACGGCCACCGGACGCCGCCCGGAACGGACTCCCCGGACGGCCTGCCCGGCGGCGAAGGGGCCTTCCTGGCCTGCTCGTTCTGGCTGGCCGACGCCCTGGCCGCGACCGGCCGCCGGCAGGAGGCCCGGGAGCTCTTCACCCGGGTGGTCGGCCTGGCCAACGACCTCGGGCTGCTCGCGGAGGAGTGGGACCCGCGGGCGGGGCGCCAACTTGGCAACATGCCGCAGGCGTTCACGCACGTCGCGCTGGTGAACACCGCCTTCACGCTGGCCGAGCCGGCGCCCGCCGCACCGTAGGGCCGGGCACACGAGTACGTCCGGCCGGCCCCTGGAGCGGGGGCCGGCCGGACGGCTCTAGTGGTGGTTCAACTCGCTCTGGTTCAGCTGGTGGTGCAGGTGAGCGTCGGCACGGCGTTGGTGCCCGAGTAGCTGCCGCCGAAGCCGAAGCTGGTGGTGGCACCGGCGCCGAGGCCGCCGTTGTAGCCCGCGTCGATCACGCTGACAGCGGCACCGGTCTGGGTCTTGACACCGTTCCACAGGTTGGTGACCTGCTGGTTGCCACCGAAGTTCCAGGTGACCTTCCAGTGGCTGCTGGCGGTGGTGCCGGTGTTGGTGACGTTGACGTTGGCGTTGAAGCCCGCGCCCCAGTCGTTGGTGATGGAGTAGACCGCGGTGCAGCCCGCGCTGCCGGTGCCACCGCTGGTGGCGGTGGTGACGGTGACGCTGTTGGAGGCCGCCGAGACGTTGCCCGCCAGGTCACGCGCCTTCACGGTGTAGCTGTACGCCGTGGCGGCGGTCAGGCCGCTGTCGGTGTAGGTGGTCGCACCGGTGGTGGAGCCGACCTTGGTGGCGCCGCGGTAGACGTCGTAGCCCGTCACGCCGACGTTGTCGGTCGAGGCGGTCCAGGAGAGCGAGACGCTCGACGAGGTGGTGCCGGTCGAGACCAGACCCGACGGGGCGGTCGGGGCGACGGTGTCGCTCGGGGCCGCGGTCGTGGTGGCCGAGACGCTGTTGGAGGCCGCCGAGACGTTGCCCGCCAGGTCACGCGCCTTCACGGTGTAGCTGTACGCCGTGGCGGCGGTCAGGCCGCTGTCGGTGT